>JANPCT010000623.1:0-9381 GCA_031431095.1 Acidobacteriota bacterium
CGCGGAATGGCTGAGTGCGAAGACCGGCGAGTACTACCGTTTACCGACCGAGGCCGAGTGGGAGTACGCGTGCCGCGCGGGCAGTCCGACCGGGATTCCCGCGGCGCAGTTGGGCGACTACGCCTGGTTCATCACGAACTCGCCGACCGGGACTTTTACCGGCGGGACCTATCACCCGATCGGCACGAAGAAGCCCAACGCGTGGGGGCTCTACGACATGCTCGGCAACGTGATGGAGTGGACGCTCGATCAGTACACGCCGTATTCGAACGCCGCGGCAGAGAATCCCTGGGTCAGGTCGACGACGTCCTATCCGCATGCCGTCCGCGGCGGGTCGTGGGCCGACGAGTCCGCACAGGTGAGCTGCACGGTCCGCGTGGCTTCCCAGGCTGCCTGGAAAATGCTCGATCCTCAGCTGCCCAAGAGCGTCTGGTACATGACCAACGCCCAGGGGCTTGGCTTTCGTCTCATCCGTCCCGCAAAACTCCCGACTGCCGAAGAAATGTACCGCGCATGGAATAACCGCGTCGAGGTAGATCCGTACTAAATGGTCCGCTGGGTTCCGGGGCTATGTCTCTCAGTCGCCGCGCTGGCCAACTTCTTCCAGAGTCCTGTACTTTCCGCCTTAAGACGGAATGAACCGGCAGAGCTCAACCGCTATGAAGCGGTTGAGCCTCACATGGGCACCCTGGTGCGGGTCACGGTCTACACGCCAGACGAGCCGACCGCGAAGGCCGCCTTCCGCGCGGCCTTCGATCGTATCCGGGATCTTGACGACATCCTCTCCGACTACAAGCCTGACAGTGAGTTGAATCGAATCACGAAGTCGGCCATCAATCGCGCCATGCCGGTGAGCCAGGACCTCTTCACGGTGCTGCGGGCATCGCAGGAACTGGCCGAAGCGACGGGTGGCGCATTCGACGTCACGCAGGCGCCGGTCATTCAACTGTGGCGCGAGGCTCGACGAACGGGACGACTGCCCGATGTTGCCGCGTTGCGGGAGGCGGCGAAGCGCGCCGGCTTCCGCATGCTGCACCTGGATGCACATCAGCGCACGGTGCGGTTCGACATCAGCGGCATGGCGCTGGACGTCGGCGGCATCGGCAAGGGGTATGCGGCGAGTGAGGCCATCGAAGCGCTCGACGCTCTTGGCGTACGAAGCGCGCTGGTGGCCGTGAGCGGCGACCTTGCGTTCAGCGACGCGCCTCCGGGGGAGCGCGGCTGGCGCATCGGAGTACACTCCGGCGACCCGGAAGTCCTGCGAGTTCCTGGCGTGCTGGAGTTGACCAACGGCGCGGTGTCCACCGCTGGCAGCGGCCAGCAGCACGTCGACATCAGCGGTCGCCGCTACTCCCACATCATCGACCCATCGTCAGGCATGGGCCTTGTCGACGACATTACCGTCACCGTTGTCGCGCCTCACGGTCTCGAAGCCGACGGACTCGATACGGCGGCCAGCGTTCTCGGCGCCGAGCGCGGCCTCGCCCTGATCGAGTCGCACCCCAACGCCGCGGCACTGATCATCGAGCACACGAGCACGGGCCCGCGGGTCCGGCAGTCCTCAGAGTTTGTGCACTTACTGCGCGGCGGCGCGATTAGTCTGCGGCGACAGCCGCGGATTTGAGATCGACAATCTGGTCTCGCAGGGGGCTGAAAGAGTGGCGTTCTCGGGCCTTCCGCCTGAAGGCGGAAACTACAGGAACTCCAACTATGGGCTCTGTAGTAATGGGCTCTGTAATTATGGGCTCTGTAGTTTCCGCCTTTAGGCGGAATGACGTGCATCCTATGGGGCTTAGTGGACAGAGGGGGGAGGCCACAGCACTCACCTGACGGCCGACACGCCGGCGGGGAGTGTCCCTTCGCAAGGCCTGGCCGCGGCGCAGCAGGACGGCCTGCGCTACACGCACCTTGTGAACCCGCCGCCGCCACGGTGTCTGTGCGCGTCGTCGTGCGCGATATATGATCGGCGGCCAGTGCGGCACGCTCGACGTGCTGCTCCAGAAACTCGCTCCAGCGGCGAAGTAAACAGGGAGACGCGCGAATGGTTTTGTCTCGGCGGGATGTGTTGGGCGGCGCGGTGGCCGCGCTCGGAGCGGCGGCAGCGCCCTCGGTCGCGGCAGAGACCCAGGCGCCGCGCGCCGCGGGCGCGCGTACACGGCCAGCCAATGAGCCGTTCGGCTACTGCCTGAACACCAGCACCATCCGCGGCAACAACCTCGATATCGTCGCCGAGATTGCCGCCGCGGCCAGGGCCGGCTTCCATGCGATCGAGCCGTGGATCAGGGAGATCGACGACTACACGTCGAAAGGGGGCACGCTCAAGGATCTGGGCAAGCGCATCGCCGACGCCGGGCTGACCGTCGAGGACGCGATCGCCTTCAGCTCGATTCTCGATGATGACGAGGCGCGGCGCGCGGCGGCGATGGAGAAGTTGAAGGTCGACATGGACAAGGTGGCGCAAATCGGCGGCACGCGCATCGCCGCGCCGCCGGGCACCAACCGCGCCGCCGTCAGCCTCGACAACGCCGCGAAGTACTACCGCGAAGCGCTCGAAGCCGGCGAACGGATCGGCGTGCGGCCACTGCTCGAACTCTGGGGGACGCACCCCGTACTCGGACCGCTCTCGCACGGCGTCTACGTCACGGTCGCGGCCGGACGCGCCGACGCGAGTCTCCTGCTGGACGTGTTCCACCTTTATAAGAGCGGCACGCCGTTCACGGCCCTGAGGCAGATCAACGGCGCATCCCTACACGTGATTCATTTCAACGACTACCCGCAGGCGGCCGACTCGTCGACCCTCAACGACGGCCATCGGCTCTACCCGGGCGACGGGGTCGCGCCGCTGGGCCAGATCCTGCGCGACTTGCGCGACAACGGCTTCCGCGGCTGCCTGTCTCTCGAGCTGTTCAATCGCGATTACTGGGCCCGAAGCGCGGACGATAACTTGAAGACGGCGATGGAGAAGATCCGCGGCAGCGTGCGCGCGGCGATGGCGTAGGCAGACTCACGGCATGGGTGAGACGCACCGAAGCCCGACCGCTTCGGTCTTTACGCGGACAGTCCACCGCGCGTACCCACCTGGTGGCGGACCGCAGACCATGGCCACGCGCGTCTGTATAGAGCGCGCGACTTCAACACTCGGTGCTGACCTGGAGGGATAGATGGGATTACTCAGAACGGTGCTCGGATTGGGACTCGTTGTCGTTCTCGGATCGCCGGCGATTGTGTCGGCAGCGCAAGCGAAGTCTCCCGCCAACCAGGCGAAGCAGGCGGTTGCCGCGTCTCCACTGCTCGATCTGAATACAGCAACCAAGGAGGAACTCGAGGCGTTGCCCGCTATCGGCATCGCCTACGCGCAGAAGATTATCGATGGTCGCCCGTACAAGATGAAAACGGAGTTGGTGAGCAGAAAAGTAGTTCCAGCCTCGGTGTACGCGAAGATCAAGAACAAGGTGATTGCGAAGCAGAAGTGAGTGTCTCGGCTCCTCGCGATGAGAGGCACACCTCTACCCGCCGCGGCTTTGACTACCTACGCGAGGAAGGAAGATCGAACGCAGGGCGCCTGAAGGCGGAAACGTACAGGAACTCCAAGTAAGGGCTCAACTCCAACGAAGGGCTCTGTAGTTTCCGCGGGCTATTTCGCGCCGCAGGCCGGCGCGTTGGGCGGCGTCCACACCGGCAGTTCGGCGCCACCGGCGGCGTGCAACGCCGCGTTCACCGCCGTGACGTTCGCCGCCTGCATCGTCCGCAGCTGTTCGTTCGCCGTGTCGATGTTGGCGCATGGGCCGTCAACCCCGGCGATGAGACTCGGCGTCAACACCATGTCGGCCACCAGCATGTCGTTCAGGCGGCGACCAAGATCGCGATGCGCGATTCCGAACCCATCGGAACCGCTCGCCAGCGGAGTGAGCGCGGTATCGAACGCCTGGCCGGCAGCGCCCGCGGCGCCGAGCGCGGCACGGACCTTCTGAATGTAGACCATCGCCTGATAGGTCGCGCCAAGACCGGCGACCATCCGCTGCTGCAGCTGGAACTGCGCGGCGAGCGCCGGCGCCGGAACGCTGATGCGTGGATCCTGCACGACCGTTAGCGGCTGCGTGTAGGAGCGACCGTTCACCGTCAGCTTGATCGTGTAATTCCCCGGCAGCGCCATCGGCCCGAGCAGCGTCGTCCGCGGCGTCTTGCCGGGAATGGCGTGCCAGCTCAAGGTGTATTCGCGGTAGTCGAGCGCGCCGCCGGAATAGCCGTAATTGAGCGTCGGCGGATCGGGATAGCGCAGGTCCCACGCGAAGCGGTGCATGCCCGCGCGAGTCGCAAGGACGGGCGGCGGCATCAGCCAGTACTCGGGCACGTTGGCCATCGTCGTATCGGGCGGCGGTGCGACGCTGGAGTATTCGCGCACGGTGGCACCTGCCGCGTCCGCGATCGCCATGGTCACCGTGCCCGTCGCGGGTGAGGACAGGTAGTAGTCGATCACCGCGCCTTCGAGCGGGTTCTCACCAACGACCATCTCCGGCGGCACCGGCGTGTCCTGGGTGTTGTCCCAGCGGATGCGCGACGCCGGTTCAGGCTTGAACAGGAACGCCGGGGTCGAGGCGGCGAGGGCCGCGCGCGCCTGCCGCAGCGGCGAAACGTTGTCGAGAATCCAGAAGCCGCGGCCGTAGGTCGAGATCGCGATGTCGCTCTCGTGCACGGTGAGGTCGCTGACGACCGTCGTCGGCAGGTTCAACTGCAGCGACTGCCAGTGGTCGCCGCGGTCGAACGAGACGTAGACGCTGGTCACGGTGCCGGCATACAGGATGTTCGGATCTTTCGGATCCTCGCGGACGACGCGCACCACTTCGCCGTCGGCGAGTCCGCTCGAGATCTCCTGCCACGCGGCGCCGTAGTCACTGGTCCGATAGATGTGCGGATGCCCGTCACGCGAGAGCAGCGCGACGTAGGCGGTGCCGGCGTTCGCGTGCGAGGCATCGATGATGTTGGCAAAACCCGGCGCCAGGCTGGCGGGAGTCACGTTCGTCCAGGTCTTGCCCTCGTCACGCGTGAGCTGGATGAGACCGCTGCTGGCGCCGACCCACAGCACGCCGGCGTTGACGGGAGAGACGGCAAGCGCCTGGATGGATCCGCCGGGTGCGGCGCCGCTGACGCCTGCGCCACCTGCGACGATGGGCGGGGCGGGCGTGCCGGGAAGCCGTGTCAGGTCGGGGCTGATCGCGCGCCAGTGCACGCCGCGGTCGGTGGAGGCGAGCACGTGCTGCGCGGCCATGTAGAGCGTGCGCCCGTCGGTCGAGAACGCCAGCGGCGGCGCGCCGCCGAAGCGGTCTTCGGCCGTCGGCTGATAGAGCACCGTCACCTGGCTGGTGGTCTTATCGAAGCGGCGCAGGACGTGGTACCAGCCCTGCGTGTACATGTAGCGCTTGTCGATCGGGTCGGCGATCAGGAATCCGTTTTCAAACCCACCGGGCGTGAACCAGTCCTGCGGCCGAATCTCGCCGAAGTCGCTGCGGCTCCTGACGCAGGCCGTGCCTGAATCCTGCTGCGGGCCGCACACGTGATACGGAAAGTCATGGTCCGTCGCGACGCGGTAGAACTGGCCGTTGACGAGGCCGTAGTACGGCGTCCACGACGCGCCGCCATCCATCGAGATCGCGGCGCCCTGGTCGACGCCGGCGATCATTCGCCTGGCATTCGTCGGATCGATCCAGAGAAAGCGCGGATCGGCGCCGCTCGGCGCGCCCCAGAACGCGGCGACGTGGCGGCCGCCGTCGGTCGACTTGTAGATGGCGGTCCCCATCAGGTAGACGACCTCGGGGTTCTGCGGATCGGCGTACATCTTGCCGCCGGCACTGGCCAGCTCGCGCGTGCCGAGCGTCCACGAGTCGCCGCCGTCTTCGGATCGATAGAGCGCACGGCCGGAGCCCACGCCGCGACCACCGGCGAGACCGGCGAGACCGGCGACGGCATAAAGCCGCCGCCCGTGCGTGCCCGAGGCAACCGCGAACGCGTTGATGCGCGCGTCGTCGGGAAGACCGCGTCCGCTGACCGGCTGCCAGGTGGCGCCACCGTCGCTTGATCGATAGGCGCCCGTCGAAGGACGCTGTTGAGCGCCGGGTCCGCCGGCCCCGGCACTCAACAGCGCGAACACCATCTGTGGATCGCGGTAGTCCATATAGACGTCCGAAGCGCCGGATAATCCGTCAGAGGGCAGCACGCGCGCCCACGTCGCACCGCCGTCCGTGCTGCGATACACGCCCCGCTCCGCGGCAGGATCGGGCGCCGTTTCGGGCGCGCCGCGCCCACCGGGCGGACGCGGTCCGAGCACCGCCACGAGCACGTTCTTCGCGTCGCGCGGATCCACCACGATGCCGCCGACGTATTGTGAGCGGGCCAAGCCGATGTTGGTCCAGGTGCGGCCCTCGTCGGTAGACTTGTAGATCCCCTTACCCTGCGTGAACGACCAGCCGGACTGGTTCCCGGTGCCAACATAAATGATGTTGGGATCCGACGGCGCGACCGCGACGGCGCCGACCGACGCCACGTGGATCTCGTCGAAGATCGGCTGCCACGTGGTGCCGGCGTTGGTCGTCTTCCACACCCCGCCTTCCGGCAAGCCGACGTAGTAGGTGGCCGGATCGCCGGGCACCCCGGTGGGCGACGAAATGTAGCCGGAACGCGGCGGACCGATCGACCGCCACCGCAGTTCGGCAAAAGCGGACGGATTGACCTGCTGGGCGCGCGCGGTGGCAAACGTCAGCAGGATGAAAACGGCGCCGAGCAGTTTACGCATCTCGCGGCGGATGATACACCGCGCCGCATCCGCGTCAGCGGATCCGCAAGGCGCGCTCGTGGGCGGCAATCGACGGTATCGAGCGGCATCGTGCGCTGTGAAGGCGTCGGTCACACGCGCGACCTGGACAAAGCCCGACCAGATCGCTACTTCCGGGAAGTTCGACACTGCGCCGAAGCCTACTACCTCTGGTAGTAGGCCTCTCTTGACGCTACTCTGACTTGATTCAAATGATCCTCATGTCGAAACGGCTGGCAGTCGCGTTTCTGGCTCTTTGCGCAATCCTCGGATGCTTCACCGCGAGCGTCCTTGCGCAGGCGCCCCAGAGTTCAGCCCCGAAACAATCCTCCCCTTTATTCAAGGAACAGGTCGAAGTCATCGCCACTCGCGTGCCAGAAGCACCCCACGACGCAACGGTTTCGGTCGAAGTGATTGATGGCGATACGTTGCGTGCCATCGGCGCGACCAGTATCCGCGACGCGCTGTCACTCGCCGCGGGAGTGGAAGTTGGCCCTGGCGGCGACGCCGGCCCAGCCGGCGCCGTGCCCGAATTCTGGGGCCTGCGCGAATTCGACGCCTTCCTGCTCGTCGTCGACGACATTCCCTGGGGAGGCGCCTTCAATCCGGCACTCACGTCGCTGAACTTGCGTGATGTCGAGCGCATCGAAGTCCTTCGCGGATCGGCGCCCGTGACGTACGGGGCGACGTCCTTTGTCGGCGTCATTCACGTGGTTCACAAACCAGCAGCCGCAGGTAACAGCTATCTGTCAGTACGCGGCGGCGCGTTCAATACCGGCGGCGCAGCGGTCGACATCGCCCTGCCTTCGAGCGGTTCGTGGAAATCGCGTCTGAGCGCCGACGTCGAACGCCAGGGCTTCAAGGACGAGCGCACCTCGTTCGCTCGCGGGCACGCCAATTACCGCGGCGCACGGACAGCCCGCGATCGAAAGACGTGGTTGTTCGCTGATCTCAATTGGCTCACGCAGGACCCGGCCAGTCCCCACGTCCGCGCGGGCGCCGTGCTTGCAACGGCTACGCCGCTGGACGCCAACTACAATCCGGCCAATGCCTTCCTCGACGACACTCGTTTCAGTGTGGGATTTGGCCACGAGCGGCCTGTGTTGCACGGCGCGCGGTGGAGCCTGACAGGGTCGTACTCGCATTCCGGCCAGGCCATCTTCCGGGGATTCCTGACGGATGTCGCCGATAGCCGAGACAATGCCACCGGTTTTCGGGAGGATATCGACGTCAACGACATCTACGCGGACACGCACGTGACGTGGCCGGCGACGTCCCGTGTGCAGGTGACCGCAGGCGGAGACTTCCTGTTCGGCAACGGCGAGGGACGGGGCGCGACGTTCGTCTACACGGCGCCGCTCGCTGCGACGACCGCACCTGCGGTCACGAAGCCAACGATGCTGAATCTGGACGCTGAGAGTCGGCGGCAGTTCTTCGGCGGCTATCTTTCTGCCGAATGGACGCCAACCGCACGTCTCCATGTCTCGACCGGAATCCGCATGAACGCCACCGCTGAACGCCGTGGCGAGGGCGTGTCGACGACCCACGCGCGCCCGGCTGGCAGCGTCGGGGCGATCGTCAGCGTGTGGCAGCAGCGACTGAACCACGTCAAGCTCTTCGCGAATTACCGAGACACGTTCAAACCCGCGGCGTTCGATTTCTCGCTCGCCGAAAACGAAGGGGTACTCCTGCCGGAGACGGCTCGGAGTTACGAGGGCGGCGTGAAAGTGCGGGCCGCTGAAGGCCGTGTGGACTTCGAGGCGTCGGGATTCCGGATGGACTTCCAGAACCTCGTGACGGCGACGGTGTCAAGTGGTCTGCCGTCGCTCCAGAACGCGGGTTCCACGCGCTTCCAGGGGTTTGAGGCGGCGGCCGTCGCACGCGCTCCCCACAACGTGTCTGGCCGGGTCAGCTACAGCTTCCACGATGGAACGTTCGTCAACTTCGTCCAGGCGTTTGGCGAGACCAACACACAGTTGGCCAGCAAGCGTTTCGAAATGTCGGCGCGGCATCTCCTCTCGGCGGGCCTGATCGTCGCGCCGAGTTCCGGTCTCGTCGGCGACGTGATCGTCAAGTACGTCGGCGACCGCTACTTGAACAAGCGGAATACCGCGCTCGCGCCCGGCTTTACGACCCTCGACATCGGCGTGGGCTACCGCCTCGACCGGTACGAGCTGCGACTTGATGGACGCAATCTGGGCGATGCGCGGGATCCCATCTCCGAAAGCGAGCTGGGCGACGCGCAGTATTACCGGATGCCTGCCCGGCGTCTTGACCTCACGCTCGGCCTGCGCTTTTGAAACCTGCCGCTACGGAATCATTTCACGCGTTGTTCAGCCCGGCTGCCGTCATCTGGCTCCTCCTTTCCCGCCCGCTCTTCTCCGGTAGTCCGCCGACGCCATTGCGCGTCTGATCCCCGCCACCGCCCCGATCGGCCTTACTACGCGACGTGCGCGACTGTCTCGCGTACGCCAACGTGCGAGTTCGGATTCAGTAAACGGAACGGTACTGTCGAAGAAGGCTCCATATGGCGTGTCCGGCACTCGTTCACCCATGGATCGGCTGTTGGCTGGCGG
>JANPCT010000624.1:0-4248 GCA_031431095.1 Acidobacteriota bacterium
TCCTGCAGCGAGCGCACCTCGAGCGGTTCTGTGGCGAGTGCCCTGATGGCGTAGACGGCCGCCGCAGCGCCGGTGAGCGTGGTGATGCACGGCACCTGCTGCATCATCGCGGTGCGGCGCACGAACTTGTCGTCGAAGAACGATTCCCGGCCGAGCGGAGTGTTGATCACCAGCTGAATCCGGTGATTGACGATCTCGTCGCCGACATGGGGGCGGCCTTCGTTGACCTTGAACACGATCTCCGCGTCGATGCCGTGCGCGCGCAGGTAGTTGGCCGTGCCGCGCGTCGCCACCAGCGCGAACCCGAGGCCCTGGAGATCGCGGGCGATCTGCACTACCGCCGGCTTGTCGTGATTGCTGACGCTGATGAACACCGCTCCATCGGCGGGCAGTTTCACGCCGGCGGCGAGCTGCGCCTTGGCAAAGGCGCTGCCGAAGGAGGTGGCGCAACCCATCACTTCGCCGGTGGACTTCATCTCCGGCCCGAGGATCGTGTCAACGCCGGGGAACCGCACGAACGGGAAGACCGGCGTCTTCACGAACACGCCGGCGACCTGCAGGTCCTCGCTCAGCCCGAGCTGCGCCAGGGTCCGCCCGACCATGACCCGCGCGGCCACCTTCGCCAGCGGCACCCCGGTCGCCTTCGACAGGTACGGCACCGTCCGCGACGCGCGGGGATTCACCTCGAGCACGTAAATGGTGTCGTCCTTGATCGCGAACTGGGTGTTCATCAAGCCGATCACGTTGAGCGCCCTGGCGATGCGCCGGGTGTATTCCCTGATCTGCTCGATGTGCTTGTCGGCAACGCGATAGGGCGGGACGACGCAGGAGCTGTCGCCCGAGTGGATGCCGGCCTCCTCGATGTGCTCCATGATGCCGCCGATGATCACGGCGCCGGTGGTGTCGGCGACGCAGTCCACGTCGAGCTCGACCGCGTCTTCCAGGAACTTGTCGATGAGCACGGGACGATCCGGCGACGCCTGCACCGCCGTGGTCATGTAGCGATCCAGCGCCGCCATGTCGTAGACGATCGCCATGGCGCGGCCGCCAAGCACGTAGGAGGGGCGCACCACCAGCGGAAAGCCGATCTTCAAGGCGGCGTCGCGCGCCTCTTCGGGCGAGGTCGCGATACCACTCGGCGCCTGCGGGATGCCGAGATCCCACAGGAGTTTCGAAAACCGCTCGCGGTCCTCGGCGAGGTCGATGGAGTCCGGCGACGTGCCGAGAATCCTGACGCCCGCCTCCTGCAGCGGCAGGGCCAGCTTCAGCGGCGTCTGGCCGCCGTACTGCACCACGACCGACACCTCCCCGCCGCCCTCACGCTCGCGCTCGATGATCGCGAACACGTCCTCGAACGTCAGCGGCTCGAAGTACAGGCGGTCCACGGTGTCGTAGTCCGTCGACACGGTTTCCGGATTGCAGTTGATCATCACCGTTTCGAAGCCGTCGTCGCGCAGCGCGAATGCGGCGTGCACGCAGCAGTAGTCGAACTCGATGCCCTGGCCGATCCGGTTGGGGCCGCTGCCGAGGATGATGATCTTCTGGCGCGCTGTCGGATCCGCTTCGCACTCCTTCTCGTAGGTGCCGTAGAGGTACGGGGTAAACGATTCGAACTCGGCGGCGCACGTATCGATCCGCTTGTAGGCGACTTTCAGTCCCTGTTCGAAGCGGGCCGCGCGTACGGCTTCTTCGTCGGCGCCCAGCATGCTGCCGATCTGCCAGTCGCCGAAACCGGCGCGCTTCAGCGAGCGCATCAGGTCCGGCGACATTCCGCGCAACCCGACCAGGGCCGCCTGCTCGCGCAAGTCGACGAGCTGCTTGAACTGGGTCAGGAACCACGGGTCGATCTTCGTGAGCCGGTGAATCTCTGCGATTTCCCACCCCCGCTCGAGGGCGCGGAAGATTGCCCACATCCGCTGGTCGTTCGGGACCGCCAGCGACCGCTGAAGGCTGCTGTCGTCATCGTCCGCATCGACTGACGCGGTCGCGTTGATGCGCCCGCCGCTCTTCGCGAACAGCATGTTGCCGCGGCCGAGCTCCAGGGAGCGGAACGCCTTCATGAAGGCTTCCTTGAACGTGCGGCCGATCGCCATCACTTCCCCGACCGACTTCATCTGAGTGGTCAGCGTGCGATCGGCGCGGGGGAACTTCTCGAAGGCCCAGCGCGGCACCTTGACGACGATGTAGTCGATGGTGGGCTCGAAGGAGGCGGGCGTCAGCCGGGTGATGTCGTTGGGAATCTCGTCGAGCGTGTAGCCGAGCGCGAGCTTCGCGGCAATCTTGGCGATCGGAAACCCGGTCGCCTTCGAGGCGAGCGCCGAGGAGCGCGACACCCGCGGATTCATCTCGATCACGACGATGCGGCCGTCCTGGGGATTGATGGCGAACTGGATGTTCGAGCCGCCCGTTTCGACCCCGACGCGGCGGATGATGCGGCGCCCGATGTCGCGCATCCGCTGGTATTCCTTGTCGGTCAGCGTCAGCGCCGGCGCGACCGTGATGCTGTCGCCGGTGTGCACGCCCATCGGGTCGATGTTCTCGATCGAACAGATGACGACGAAGTTGTCGGCGCCGTCGCGCATGACCTCGAGCTCGAATTCCTTCCACCCGATCACCGATTCCTCGAGCAGGCATTCGTGAACAGGGCTGAGGCTGAGGCCGCGCTGCGCCAGATCGCGGAACTCCTCGATGTTGTAGGCGATGCCCGCGCCGACTCCGCCAAGCGTGAAGGATGGCCGGATGATGATCGGAAAGCCGATCGGCTCGATTGCTTCGAACGCCTCCGCCATCGACCGGACGTAGCGGCTGTCGGGCACGGCGATGCCGATCTCGCGCATCGCGTCGCGGAACAGCAGCCGGTCCTCCGCGACTTTGATCGCCTCGACCGACGCGCCGATCAACTCGACGTGGTGTTTCTGGAGAATGCCCTTCTCCCACAGTTCGACGGCGAGGTTCAGGGCGGTCTGGCCGCCGACCGTCGGCAGCACCGCGTCGGGCTTCTCACGCGCGATGATTGCTTCGAGCACCTCGGCTGTCAGCGGCTCGACGTAGGTGCGGTCCGCGATCTCGGGGTCGGTCATGATCGTCGCGGGGTTGCTGTTGACGAGGATGACCTCGAGCCCCTCGTCCCTGAGAGCCTTGCAGGCCTGCGTCCCGGAGTAGTCGAACTCGCATCCCTGGCCGATGACGATGGGGCCGGAGCCGATGACGAGGATTCTCTTGAGGTCGGTGCGTTTCGGCATGATTCAGCGGCGGCCCACGAGCGTCGTACGAAGACCACCGGGACCACGAAGGGCGCCAGGAACACCCGTCACGGCGCGGTTAAGCACGTCGTTCCATCTCTTCGACGAACTGCTTGAACAGATAGTCCGCGTCATGCGGACCCGGCGCGGCTTCCGGATGATATTGCACGCAGAAGACCGGCTTGGTCTCATGCCGCAGTCCCTCGACTGTACCGTCGTACAGGTTGACGTGCGTCACCTTGACATCCGACGGCAGGGAATTCGGGTCAACGGCAAAGCCGTGGTTCTGCGACGTGATCTCCACCTTGCCGGTCGCCAGATCCTTCACCGGGTGGTTGCCGCCGCGATGCCCGAACTTCAGCTTGTAGGTGTCGCCGCCCATGGCGAGCGACAGCACCTGGTGGCCAAGACAGATGCCGAAGACCGGCACGCCGGAGTCCACGAGATGGCGGGCGTTGTCGATCGCATACGACAGCACCGCCGGATCGCCGGGGCCGTTGCTCAGGAATACACCGTCCGGGCCGGCGGCAAGGAGGTCCGACGCCGGCGCCGTCGCCGGAAAAACCCGGACGTCGCAGCCGTACGCGGTGAAGCGGCGCAGGATATTCCACTTCATCCCGAAGTCGTAGGCCGCGATGCGCAGGTTCCGCCGCACCGTGCGCACCGTCGGCGGCGCGAACTCTTCGTCGGCGAGCGGTGTCGCGGGGGACCAGTCGAACGGGCCGTCGCAGGTCACGCCGAGCACCAGGTCGGACCCTTCCATCGAGGGCAGCGCCTGCGCGCGGTCCACCAGCTCCCGCGGATCGACGTTGCCCGTCGCGAGGATACCGCGCATGACGCCGGCCGATCGCAGCACGCGCACCAGGGCCCGCGTATCGATGCCGGAGATCGCGAACAACATCGTCGCCATCTCCGGCATCGATACGCGGGCCCTGGTGCGCGTGCTGCGATCGGCCGGCGTCATGCGCGGTATCCTCGCGACGGGCAACGTCGATCCGCGGGAGCT
>JANPCT010000625.1:0-1731 GCA_031431095.1 Acidobacteriota bacterium
ACGGCGATTTTCGGGATTTCGGCGGCGCCCTCGGCGGCCCCATCCAGAAGGGCAAGCTGTTCTTCTTTGGCGGCAGCGAATACAAACGCCTCGACCGCGTCGACGGGCCCTTCCGCCGCACGATGCCGACGACGGCGGAACTGAGCGGCAATTTCGCGGCGCGCGCGGTCATCACCGATCCCCTGACCGGCCAGCCGTTTCCCGGCAACGTCATACCCGCGAACCGCATCACCGCCGATGGCAAGGCGATCGCCAACGCCTATACCGCGATGATCGCGCGCGCGACGCAATTCACCGACACACCAACCGCGAACAACGCCACCTACCAGCTCGACTTCCCGTACAAGTCACGCGAAGACATCGTCCGCATCGATTACCGTGCCACCGAAGCGCAGTCGATCTACGTGCGCTACCTGCACGACATGTACGACCTCGTCGAGCCGCGCGGCACGTTCATCGGCGCCGACCTTCCCACCATCTCGACGAACCGCAGGCGCCCCGCTTATGGGTATCAGGTCGGACACGCCTGGGTCCTGCGCCGCAACCTGATCAACGACGTCAAGTTCAACACCTCGTGGAACAGCCAGCGGATTCCTCCGGCCGGGGACGCCTGGAAGCGCGACACCTACGGCTTCGCCTTCCCGCAGGTCTATCCGCTCGGGCGCTACGACGAGGGCATTCCCGACGTCAACATCAGCAACTTCACGAACTCCAAGCTGACCGGTCCCTCGCAGTCTTTGCTGTCGCCGACCACCGACATCACCGTGACCGATACGTTGTCCTGGTTGAAGGACCGCCATGCGCTCAAGACGGGATTCATCGCGACGCGCAACCGCAAGGATCAGAACGGCCGGCTGGCGCACACCGGGGCGGTGACCTTCAACCCGGCGGGGAACACCAACACCACCGGCAATGCGATGGCCGATGCGCTGCTGGGAAATTTCCGGACCTATTCCGAGGGCGGCGACGATCCGCTCGGCTTTTTCCGCTTCACACAGTACGGCGCGTTCGCGCAGGACACCTGGCGCGTGCGTGACAACCTCAGCATCGAGGCCGGCGTGCGCTACGAACTGGCCAGCCCGACCTATACGGCACAGAACAACATCGCCAACTTCGATCCGGCGCTCTACGACCCGAGGGCCGCGGCGGTGCTCAATCCGGCCGGCGCGATCGTCAACGCCGGCACGAACCGCTACACGGGACTGATTCGCGCCGGCAGCGGCGTGACGCCGGCGTTCGACAATCGTGTGTCGATCGATCCGGTGGCGGGAAGGCTCATTCCGACGGGCGCGCCGCGCGGTCTCTACGACACGCACCAACTGGTGATGCCGCGCTTCAGCGCCGCATACACGTTGAGCCCGACCACGGTCATCCGCGGCGGCGTGGGCATGTTCTACGACAAGCCCGAGGGGAACATCATCTTCTCGCAGGTGAACCTGCCGCCGTTCGTGCCGTCGGTGTCGGTGGAAAACGGCAACCTGGCGAACCCGCTGGCGGGCCGCGCCGCCGCCGAGTCGGTGCTCGGCACGGTGAACGCGATCCAGCCGGACCTCGACATCCCGCGCCAGATCAATTTCAGCGTCAGCCTGCAGCGGGAGCTCCCCGGCGGCCACTTCGGAGAGGTCGCCTACGTCGGCAACCGCGGCCGTAACCAGTTGTGGTTCCCGGAGATCAACCTGCCGACCTTCGAGGCGCTCATCGCCAACGGCGCGCTCCCCGCGGCGCAGCGCG
>JANPCT010000626.1:0-4065 GCA_031431095.1 Acidobacteriota bacterium
GTTCAGATCGGCGTGCTGACAGTTGCGCGGCTCGCACGTCCGCCACGACAAATCGTACTGGCTGTGATGCACGATCGGGTGACGGCTGAGGATGACGTTGCCGAACTGATGGTGACGGAGCGTCCGCACGCAGTTCATGACCCAGCCCATGCCGAGTCCGGCGCCAATTTCTTCGGCCTGCCCGGAGCCGGCGGGCCCCGCGCCGATGACTTCCTGGAGGGCAATGACGTCGGCGTCGATGTCCCTCAGCACCTCGATGATGCGGCCCGGGTCGACACGACGATCCATGCCGCGGCAGCGATGGATGTTGTAGGTGGCGATACGGACGTCCTGGGCCTGGGAGTCGCTCAACGGCGGCGCTCCGGGGGTGGGACGGGCAGGCGCCATGTCATCAGCGGATCGCGGCAGGGCTCGGCGGCGCCACGAGCGGCAGTTTGATGCTGGCGCGGGCATCATCCGAGTTCAGGACGAACCTCGTCGCGAGGCCCTCCCAGGCGGTCAGCCGATCGCGGCGCCCGAGGTCGCTCTCGTCGAGGGCATGAGAGGCGACGGCGAGGTACTCACCGGCCGGCAGCCCGGCGATCGCGAAGCGGCCGTGGCGATCGGTATAGGCGACACGCATGCGGCGGTTGGTGCGCATCCAGAAGAGCGGGGCGCGCGGGAAGATGAGGACTGCCGTATTCGCGACGGGAAACTCGCGGGCGTTCTGCACCAGGCCTGACACTTCGCTCCCCGCGTCCGTGATGGTGACGCGGACATCCCTGAACTGCTCTCGCTCCGTGACGTCGAATTGCTGATCCGTGATGTTGCTGCCGCGCAACGTGACGCTCTTCAACACCCACGGCGGCTGCAAACCGTCGAGCACGAGTTGGTGCGATCCTTTCATCAGGCCACGCAAGGCGAACGTCCCATTCGGCTGCAAGGTTCCGGTCAGCGCGTCGCCGAAGCTGTTGCCGTCGATGAAGGGAGCGCGGACGCGAATGCTGGGAAGGGGCGGCGGCTTGGTTCCACGCGCGCTCTCGACAATCAGACGGCCGTCGAGGACCCCGCCCGGACGCAGCATCATCTGGATGTTCGCCACGTCCTGTCCCTCGATCGTGAGCGAGTAGACGGCGAAGAGCGCCGCGCCCACCGATTCGGTCTGTCCGCGCGCGCGGATCTGATAATGACCGGGGACGACGCTGCCGAAGCTGAAGGTGCCGTCCGGCAGCAGCGTCGGATCTCCGGGAGCCGCGATCGGCGCCCCCTCGCCTTCGACCGGACTCATAATGATCGCCGCGCTGAACAGCTGCCGTCCGTCCGACGCGACCAGCTGCCCTGCGACTCGCGCCGGCGGCACGATCTTGAGACGGAACTCCACGCGGGGCGCGGCCGCCGCGCCGGTGACCACGACGCTGCGCGCCTGATCGGCAAACGACACGCCCGGATGGTACGTCGGCGAGTAGTGCAGGATCCCTTTCGGAGTACTCACCGCGCGAAACGCGGGGTCTGACGCGCTGACGTAGTACTGACCAGGCGCGAGTCCGAAGAGCCTGAACTCGCCGCGGTCGTCGGTCTGACTCGTCGAGACCGAGAACAATGCGTCGGTCCCGCCCTGCGTGCGCATCACCAGCGCGTCGACGACTGCGCCGGCGAAGGGCGTGCCATCTTCGTCGAGGATGCGGCCGCTGATGTAGCCTGCCGGGACCAGACTGAAATCCGTGGTTACCGCCTGATCCGCCGCGAGAGCGATCGGCGTGGCTGTGATGCTGCGCCCGATCGAGTAGGTCTGCGGTGCGAAGCCGGTGCGCGTGACCGCCACTGTGTAGGATCCGGCCGGAAGGCCGGTCAAGGCATACTTCCCGTCGGCGCCGCTCAATGTGACGCGCGGTTCGGCGCCCGCGTCGGTCGTCGCGCTGACTCGGGCGCGCGCGACGGGTGATTCGTCCGCGGCGCTCCTGACGACACCGTTGATTTGCGCGGTGGCCGGTGGGGGGGGCGCCGGGGGCGCCGCCCCTGGCCGCGCCGGCTGCGCCGACGCTGTCGTCCCCAGCAGCACGAGGATCGTGCTGCCGGCGAGGCGCTGCGAGAGCGCCCTCCATGTCATGGGGATATCATAACGTCGAAGACGGGGGAACGCGGTTCCATCTCCAATGATCAATGGCGCCGTCGCCCCCTGCGGAGCAGGAAGGACGTAATCGTGGCCAAGCTGAAATCCGAGTTCGAGGTGAGCTGTCCCTGCTGCGCGGCGGTACTGGTGGTTGACGCAAACCTGCAGCGCGTCATCCGGCACGCCGAGGCACCGTCAGCCGATCGCCCGGAGCTGGACAACGCGCAGCGGATCCTCGCGGACCAGGCGGCGCGGCGCGAGGCGCTTTTCCAGAAGTCCGTCCACGAAGAGCGGACCCGCGGCGACGCGCTGTCCAAGCGCTTCGAGGAAGCCCTCAAACAGGCTAACCAGGAACCGATCACCAAGCCGACGAGAGATTTCGATCTGGACTGAGACGCTCTTCACTCGAAGGAATCGAAGGGGTCGAAGGCAATCGAAGGATCCTCGATTCAGCTCGAAGGATCCTCGATTCAGTTCGACGGATCATTGATTCAGGTCCAGATGCTCATCGATTTGGAGCTCCTTCGATCCTTCGTATTCCTTCGAGCCTTCGAGTAAAAAACCTACCAGTTACCCCTCGGCAGCGCGGACCACGTATGGCGGTCGCCGTAATAGAGCGGCTTGCGGCCGTCGTGGGCGCGGCGGAACGCCTGATATTTGCGCCGCAGGCGATCGATGCGGGTGTCGGATGATTCGATCGGCCGGTGCGGAGCTTCGAGCAGTGCGCGCTCGGCTTTCCAGACGTTCTGCTCCGACAGGCGCCAGTCGTACTCGCCCATCAAGTCCGCCATGTTCACGACCGTGTAGCCGGTGATGCGGCCGTGGTCGTCGACGTAGGGTTCGACGTAGCTGAGCGCCAGGGCGCGCGCGGTACGGAAGAGGGGCTTGCGGCCGTGCAGCCCTGGATCGCGCGAGCGGCCGATTGACCCCCACAGGCCGGCGCGGCGGTAGACGAACAGCACATGATCGAGTTGATCGATCGACTCGAAACTCAGGATCAGCGGCGGCATGCCGTGCTGCTCAAGGATGACAGCGGCAGCGAGCGCCGCCTCCATGCAGTGCGCCGTCCCGTGACGCACCACGCCGCGGAAACTCCGCAGGGTGGCGCCGCCAGGGGGCGGCTCGGTGTTGTAGGGGAGCCCGTTGAGGTACTGCTGCACCGCCGCCGGCGTGCGGCAACGACCGATGACGCGCCGTTCTGCCCCCGTAAACGCGGTCGCCGCCACCACCCGGGTCTTAGACCCCACCGGCCTTCCGCAGATCCGCAAGCACGGCGTCCACCGTCCACTCGCTGCCCGAATGAATGGTCACCAGCCGCCCGCGTCGATCGACGATCGCGGTACGCAGGTTGTGGACGACGGTGTCGGCGGCGTCGGCGGCGGGCATTACCGAGACGCCGAAGCGTGACGTGAAGTGCTCGATGGCGGCGGATGGGCCGGTGAGGTAACTCCATGTGCGCGGATCGGCGCCGCGCATCGCCGCATGCGCGGCGATCACCGGCGGTGCGTCGTGCGCCGGATCGAAGGTGACCGAGATGAGGTGGGCGCGTTCCCGGAGCGCCGGGTCCGCCGCGATGGCGCGCTGCAGCTCGCCGAAGCGCCGATCGACGAGAGGACAGAAGTCCGGCAGCGGACATCGTGTGTACACGAACGTGACGGCCAGCGCGCGGCCGCGCCAGTCCGACAGCCGGCGCGTCGTGCCCGCCTGATCCACCAGCGCATCGTCCGGCACCTCGTCACCCGTCTGCATGACGTCCATGATCTTCACCGCTCTGGCGCCGGACGGCGGATCCGCATGCCCGGTCTTCTTGAGGTCGCGCAGCTCGATGGCGCTGCCCTTTATCGCCAGGGTCGCCGTGAACAGATCGCCTGGCGTGAACGCGTCGAGCGCTGCCGGATCATTTACGTAATACGGCATTGTCATCGCAGGCATGAAGTTTGGGATGTCGTCGTGCTTCACTGTCACTTGCCGGCGGG
>JANPCT010000627.1:0-3789 GCA_031431095.1 Acidobacteriota bacterium
GATCCAGTTCGACACGAAAGGCGTGGACTTCGGTCCATGGCTGCGCCGGTTCGTCGCGCAGATCCGGCGTAACTGGTTCGTCCCGTACGCGGCGATGTCTCTGCGCGGCCACGTGGTGCTGAGTTTCAAGGTGCACCGCGACGGCAGCATCACCGAGCTGCAGGTCGTGCAGCCGTCTTCGATCGACGCCTTTACCAAGTCGTCGTTCAACGCGATCAAGCTGTCGAACCCGACCGTGCCGCTCCCGCTCGAGTTCCCGGACGAGAACGCCCCGTTCATCGTCACCTTCTACTTCAACGAAACGCCTCCCGGCGGCGGGTCGCAGTAAGTGCCGACGCGGACGCAACAGATCGGCCTCGTGCTGGCGCTGACCGTGCTTGCCGTCATCGTCTTCGCGCGCGCATGGTCGGGCTGATGCCGAAGCTGCTCGCCATCGTCGGGCCCACCGCGACGGGAAAGAGCGCGCTCGGCATCGCCCTGGCGGAGCGGTTCGACGGCGAGATCGTCAGCTGCGATTCAACCGCGGTGTACCGGGGATTCGACATCGGTACAGACAAAGTGCCGCCGCGCGAGCAGCGCAATATCCCGCATCACATGGTGGACGTCGTCGAGCCGATGGAGGAATACTCGGCCGCCCGTTACGCGCGCGATGCGTCTGCTGCGATCCGCGACATTACGTCACGCGGAAAGCTGCCTGTGCTCGTCGGCGGGACGGGCCTGTACTACCGCGCCCTGACGCGGGGGATGTTCGCGGGACCGAGCCGCGACCAGCCGCTGCGCCGCAGGCTCGAGCGCGTGGCGGCGCGGCGCGGCGCGGTGGCCTTGCATCGCTGGCTGGCGCGGGTTGACGCGTCCTCGGCAGAACGAATCCAGGTCCCGGACGTGAAACGCGTGGTGCGCGCACTCGAAGTGTGGATCCTGACCGGCCGCCCGCTGACGGAGCACTTCGCCGCGACAACGTCGCCTCTCGCGGACTATGAAATCGCCTCGGTGGCGCTGCGTATTCCCGAGGAGGAGACGGTCGCGCGTGTGGCGCGGCGAGTCGCCGCGCAGTTCGAGGGGGGGCTGCTCGACGAGATTCGCGGCATTCTCGCGCGGGGTGTGCCCGAGTCGGCGTTGCCATTCACGGGGCTGGTGTACCGGCAGGCTCTCGAATACCTGCATGGCGCGCGCAGCGAGGCGGAGACGCGCGAACTCATCGTGCGGGAGAACCGCAAGTACTCGCGGCGGCAGTTGATCTGGTTCCGGAAAGAGCCTAACCTACGCTGGATTCACGCCGCTGGCGAGCGGGCGGACACGATAGACGAGGTCGCCCGGCTCCTATGACAACCTTCCCCGATCGCGTCTTCCTCACCGTGCTCGACAGCGTGGGGGTTGGCGAGCTGCCCGATGCCGGCGCCTATGGCGATCGAGGCAGCGACACGCTCGGCAACCTCTCGCGCCTCGTTCCGCTGAAGCTGCCGGCACTGCGATCGCTCGGGCTTCCGCGCGTCGCCAGTATCCACGGCATGCTGCCCATCGAATCGCCAATCGGGGCGTACGGGCGGATGGCGGAGCGCTCACCAGGCAAGGACTCAGTGACGGGGCACTGGGAGATCGCAGGCATCATCCTCGACCGCGCCTTTCCGACCTTCCCGGATGGTTTTCCCGCGGCGGTCATCGCGGAATACGAGCGGCGCATCGGACGCAGGACCATCGGTAACAAGGCGGCGTCGGGCACCGCGATCATCGACGAACTCGGTGCGGAACACGTGCGGACCGGGTTCCCGATCGTCTATACCTCGGCCGACAGCGTCTTCCAGATTGCGGCGCACGAAGATGTGATCCCGATCCCGGAGCTGTACCGGATCTGCGAGATCGCCTACAAGATGATTGGCGAGGGCATGGGTGTGGGCCGGGTGATCGCGCGCCCATTCGTCGGCGTCCAGGGCGCGTTTCAGCGAACGTCCAATCGCCACGACTACGCCTTGCCTCCGGCGGGGACGACTCTTCTCGACGTGATGGCGAAGGCGGGCAAGACCGTCCACGGTATCGGCAAGATCAAGGATCTCTTCGCGGGCCGCGGCGTGACGACGTCCGTCCACACGAAGAATGACGATGAGGGGGTGGATGCGATCGAGCAGGCGATCGCCTCGTCGGGGCCCGGGCTGATTTTCACGAACCTCGTGGACTTCGATACCTTGTACGGGCATCGCAACGATCCCGCGGGTTATGCGGCAAACCTGGAGCGGTTCGACGCGCGGCTGGCGCGGCTGCTGCCGACGCTGCGCCGGCGCGATCTCCTGGTCCTCACCGCCGATCACGGCAACGATCCGACGACGCCGAGCACCGATCATGCGCGCGAGCACGTCCCCCTGTTGGTTGCGGGCGCGATGGTGCGCCCGGGGGTCAATCTGGGCACGCGTGCGACCTTCGCGGATCTCGGACAGACGGTCGCGGAAATCTTTGGCGTCGGCCCGCTGACCAACGGAACCAGCTTTCTTCGGGATATTCTCACGTAACGGAGCTGTAACGCCGGGGGTTGCCCGCCTGTGCTCGCGGGCAGTTCGGCGAACTGCCGCGAGGTCTTGCTGCAGCGTCGCGGCAAAGCCGGGAGGTTGGGATCGGATGGCTAGCGGCCCAGTAGCGAAGTCGATACGCGAGCAGCTCGAGGCGCGCGAGCACCAGATCCTGGCGCCGCAGGCCGCGAAAAGCGACGCCACCAGGGGTCGGCTGCGCGCCGAGATCGAGGATCCGATTCGGCCGGCGTTCCAGCGTGACCGCGATCGCGTCATCCACTCCAAGGCGTTCCGCCGCTTGAAGCACAAGACGCAGGTCTTTTTCGCGCCGGAGGGGGATCACTACCGCACCCGCCTGACGCACACGCTGGAGGTGTCGCAGATCGCGCGCAGCATCGCCAAGGTACTGCGGCTGAACGAGGAACTGACCGAAGCGATCGCGCTCGGCCACGACCTCGGCCACACGCCCTTCGGCCATGCCGGTGAGCGTGTGCTGCAGTCCCTGGTCCCCGGCGGCTTCGAGCACTACGAGCAAAGCCTGCGCATTGTCGACGTCCTCGAGCACAACGGACAGGGGCTGAACCTGACCTGGGAAGTGCGGGACGGGATCGCGCGCCACTCGAAAGGGAAGCACGGCGTCCCTGTCGGCGCCGATCCGGCGCACCGCGCCAGCACGATCGAAGGACAGATTGCCCGCGTCGCCGACATCATTGCCTACGTCAATCACGACATCGACGATGCCGTCCGCGCCGGACTGTTGCGGGAGGATGGCTTGCCGCGCGAGCGCACCAGCGTCCTCGGCCAGACATCCTCACAGCGGATCGGGACGATGGTGACGGACGTGGTGGTCCGGACGCTCGAGTGCGATCTGTCGGAAGTGCGGATGAGCGACGCCGTGCTCGATGCGACCATCGGCTTGCGCAGCTTCCTGTTCGAGGCGGTCTACGAGAACGACGTCGCAACCGCCGAGTTCAAGAAGGCGGCGGGAATTCTCGGCGGCCTGTGGGAGAAGGTCCGCGAGCGGCCGAAGGAGTTCCTGGACGAGCGCACCGTCGAGGCCGAGGGGCTGGACGTCGCCGCCAAGGATTTCCTGGCGGGCATGACCGATCGCTACGCGGTCAGCCTCTACGAGCTGCTCTTCATTCCGAAACCCTGGGTGGCGATTAACGGGTGACGCGTGCCGTGGCGCCGCACCCTTGCGCCGACGCCAGTTGAGCAGCTCACGAGTTCGACCCCGGCGCCGCCGTCCTGCGGAAACGGCGAGCGAGCACCCACAGGAGACCGACCAGGA
>JANPCT010000628.1:0-2395 GCA_031431095.1 Acidobacteriota bacterium
GCTGGACGTCACACTGCCGCGCCAGGGTCCGTACATGGCGATCGCGGCGTTCCTGCCCGAAGGTGGCACCGCGCAGATCTTTCAGCAGGCGTTTACCACCGGCGAACCGTTCGCGCGCGACGTCAAACCGCCGCTCGATATCGCCGCCAAGATCGTCGACGGCATGCGTATGAGCATGGATGCATCGCAGCTCTCGGCCGGCTCGACGCGTCCGTTGACGTTCATAATCGAGGATGCCGCGTCGGGTGCGGCGGTCACGGACCTCGAGCCCTACCTCGGGGCATCGGCTGATCTTCTCCTGGTCCCGGTAGATCTCACGGAGGCGATACACAGCCATCCGGCTGAAGCGGGCACCGGCCCTGTCGTGACGCTGACGCCGCTCGTCCCGCGCCCCGGCCGCTACAAGGCATGGGTCCAGATCCAGCGGGGCGGACGGGTGTCGACCGCGGCGTTCGTGGTCGACGTACCCTCCAAGTAAGGGCGGGGGCTGGGGGCTGGGGGGCTGATGCATGGGCCTGGTGCGAACCGCTATTTCCGTGAGACGAGCGTCACTGCCAGGCGGCAGGGGCCATCACCCTGTAGCCGCGCTTCGATGGGGAGCTCGGTCGGCCGCGCCAGCCAGTAGGTCCGCGCGTATGCAGGCTCGAAGTCGCGAAACCAGCCCAGGACCGTTTTCGGCGCGCCGGTGCGTTCGAGCCAGATCTTCACTGACGCCCCGTCCGCCAGGATGGGGCGCACGGCCAGAAGGTCCGCTGGCCGCGATGTGCGCGGCGAGCCGCAGTTGACCATCTCGGTCCAGACTCGACGCGAGCGTGCGGCCGCGGTCGTGAACCGCAGCACGGAACGTCGCGGGACCACCTTCGCTTCATACCGCGTGGGGGCCCGCCGCTGGATCTCGACTCGAATGCGCCCGCGCACGCGCACCGCCATCGACGGCGGCAGCTTGACGTCACCATCTCCCGCGACCCACGTGCCGACGATGCCCGCGTCGGAGGTGATGATGGCGCTCGTGATGAGCGGGTCGCCGGGCTCGAACGACCATCCTCCGACCATCCGTTCCCGCCGGCTGGCGGTCGTCCTGCGGGCATTCGCGGCCGGCGCGGTTGCGGTGACGGCTCTGGGGGGAATCACGACGACCGTAGTGCCGGTGACCCTGGCTCGATGTGGCGACGGCGCTGGTGGGCGCGCGGCGCCCGGCGCCAGCCCGCTGTCGACCCACGCCGCCACGAGCGCGATCTCGAGCGGAGTCAGGGTGGGATCGTGCAGGAAGGCGCCGTAGCCCCGTGCCGCGTGCCACTTCGGCATGCGGCGGCCGAGCACCTCTTCCTTGAGAGCGCGGGCCCACGGCCGGACTTCCGCATAGGTTCTCAGGGGCATCGGCGCCGAACCGCCGCGCGTGTGGCAGGTGGTGCAGCGGGCCGTGAGGATGGCCTGAATATCGGGGGTGAACGTCACCTTCGCGGCGATGGGGTCGTGCGCCGCAGTGAACCGGGCGCCCAGAACGATCAGGCAGACGACGCCGAGCGTTCGCCTCATCGCAGCCGCGCGACCAGAGCGATCGCCCGCCGCCCGGCACAGTCGACAGCCGCGCGACGCTGGATCCGCATGCGGGCCGATTCTACCGTAAGCTGCTGATCAGTGGACTGGCTGCTTCGCAGGCTGCGCACGCGTCCGAACGGGCGCGCGGCGCTCGTCTGCTACCTCCGTGAGAACGGACCAATCGCGTATGGTACGGACGTGTTCGGCTGATTGTCATCGCCGTCGAGGGCGAGGATTCTCCTGAAGACGTCACTGACACGCGTGTCGCCGCATGGATGCGCGGCTTCGGCGCGGCCGCCGCCCTCGAGGACGTCCGCCAATCGCTGGGTGATACGGCGCGAGCGACGCCGCCGGCTCCGCACATCAGATCACAAAGAGCGCGAGACCACGAGTGGGCGAGGATCGGCTTCGCGAGCGATCGCGAAATCTGCGGGCGACCTGCCGCTACAGCGCGACGCGATGCCGGCCGCTGTGCAGGTAGTTCATGGTCTGCACCGTCAGCAGGACCAGGAAATCCAGTTTGGTGCGATCTTCGGAACCGGCGAGCCGCAGATTGAGCTCGTTGGCGCGCTTCATCATCGCCGCCACGACCTGGTCGATCGTGTACTGGTATTCGCCGGTCCAGCCGGCGACCATCCGCCGGACATCCTTGCGCGCGCGCGCAATGAAGCGCGCGGCCTTCATGTTGGAGCCGTGCTCCGGGCGGTCCGAGAACAGGCGACGCAGGTCGCGATCGTAGAAGTCCGGATGCAGCAGGCCGTAATGGCGGCGCTTGCGGTCGTAGTGCGCGCGCAGCGTCTTCTTGATGGAGAGGAGTGGTTCGACCCTGCGATGCGTGCGGACGAGCATCGGCTTG
>JANPCT010000629.1:0-2921 GCA_031431095.1 Acidobacteriota bacterium
CGACGTGGAGGCCATGCTGCGCCCGAAGGCGACCGGCGCGTGGATCCTGCACGACCTCACCCGCGCGCTGCCGCTCGATTTTTTCCTGATGTTCTCCTCGAGCACCGGGCTGCTCGGGTCGAAGGGCCTGGGGCACTACGCCGCCGCGAATACCTTTCTCGACGCGCTGGCCTACCATCGGTGCGCCGCGGGGCTGCCGGCGGTGGCCGTGAGCTGGGGCGTCTGGGAACAGATTCGCCTCGACAGCAACGCCGAACGGCGCATGGTGGACCAGTCCGGGCTCCGGCCTATGGCCTCCCCCCGCGCGCTTGCCGCGCTCGGCGCGCTGCTGCAGTCGGATCGCCCGCATACGATCGTGGCGTCGGTGGACTGGTCGTCGCTGGTGCCGGTCTACGAGGCGCGCCGGCGCCGTCCGCTGTTCGATCGGCTCCGGCCGGCCCCGGCGCGGCGTCCGAAGCCCGCCCGGCAGAGCGTCGACGATGCACGGCAACGGCTGGAGCAGGCCGACCCGCGCCATCGCCGCGAGCTGCTCCTCGCGCACATTTGCCAGGAAGCGGGGCGGGTGCTCGGTCTCGCCGGTGCGGACGTCGACGTCGAGCAGGGCGTGTTCGACATGGGGATGGATTCGCTGATGACGGTGGAGTTCAAGGGCCGTCTCGAGCGGTCGCTGCGCCATCCGCTGCCGACAACGCTGACGTTCAAGTACCCGACCATGCTGGCGATCGCCGACTTCCTGATGCGCGACATTCCGGGATTCGACACCGCGGCGGTTCCGGTGGCGGCGTCACCGGCGCCCCGTGCCGCCGCGCCGGCGACACCGGCGGCGGCGCCGACATCAGCCGCGACGCTCGACGGCATGTCGGAGGACGAACTGGCGACGCTGCTGGCGGAAAAGCTCGCCGGCATCGGCGGCGTGGGGACCACGCGCGGCGGCCGACGATCGTAGGAAGGAAAACACGAGGATGAGTGACCAGACGGCAGATCAGGCGCGCCGCGCGCTCCTACAGAACGCGCTCCAGGCAGTCGAGCAGCTCAAGGGCACGCTCGACGCGGTGGAGTACGCGCGCACGGAGCCGATTGCGATCGTCGGTCTCGGCTGCCGTTTCCCCGGAGGCGCCGACGGCCCGGACGCCTACTGGTCGCGACTGGAAAAGGGCTTCGACGCGGTCACCGGCGTGCCGGCGGATCGCTGGTCGCCTGATGTCTACGCCGAGATCGATCCCGAGGCGGCCGCGAAGATGCCGGCGCCCCGCGCCGGGTTCCTGGAGCGGATTGACGCGTTCGACGCGCAGTTCTTCGGCATCGCTCCGCGTGAAGCGATCTGGATGGACCCGCAGCATCGGATGGTGCTCGAGGTCGCGTGGGAGGCGCTCGAGCACGCCGGGGTGGCGCCGGACGCGCTGCGCGGCACCCGCACCGGCGTGTTCCTCGGCATCACCGCGGGCGACTACGCGCTCAACGCGATGGAAGCGGCGCGGTCGCGGCTCGGCGTGCACATCGTGTCCGGGATCACGCCGAACGCCGCCGCCGGCCGCGTCGCCTATCTGCTTGGGCTGCACGGGCCCTGCATGGCGATCGACACCGCGTGTTCATCATCGCTCACCGCGATTCACGTCGCCTGCCAGAGCCTGCGCAACGGCGAGAGCAGCGTGGCGATCGCCGGCGGCGTGCACGCGCTGGTGCGCCCCGAGCATTTCGTCACCTTTTTCAAGTGGGGCATGCTCGCGACCGACGGCCGCTGCAAGACGTTCGACGCCGCGGCCGACGGCTTCGTCCGCGCCGAAGGCTGCGGGATGGTCGTGCTCAAGCGGCTGACCGACGCGCTGGCCGACGGCGATCGCGTCCTGGCCGTCATCCGCGGATCCTGTGTGAACCAGGATGGCGCCAGCGGCGGGCTGACCGTCCCCAACGGCCTCGCCCAGGAAGCGGTCATTCAGCAGGCGCTCGACTCCGCCGGGATCACGGCGTCCGACGTGGACTACGTCGAGGCGCACGGCACCGGCACCTCGCTCGGCGACCCGATCGAGCTCGAGGCCCTCGACGCGGTGATGAGCGTCGGCCGATCGGCGGACCGTCCGCTGACCATCGGATCCGTCAAGACCAACATGGGGCACCTCGAGGCGGCGTCCGGAATAGCCAGCGTCATCAAGGTCGTACTCTCGCTGCAGCACGAGTGCATTCCGCCGCACCTGCATTTCGGCAGCCTCACGCCCAAGGCCACGCTGCGCCGTCTTCAGGTGGTGGTGCCGACGACGCCGCAGCCGTGGCCGGCCGGCGCGCGGCGCCGCATGGCGGGTGTCAGCGGGTTCGGATTCAGCGGCACGAACGTGCACCTGATCATCGAGGAAGCGCCCGCGCCGGCAAGCGCTCCTGCGGCGGTGGCGCGTCCGCTGGAGATCGTGACCCTGTCGGCGAAGAACGACGACGCGCTCAGGGCGCTGGCCTCGCGCTGGGTTGACGCGCTGTCCGGCCCCGAAACGCCGTCGCTCGCGGCCATCGCGCATACCGCGCACCTCGGCCGCGCCCATTTTCCGCAGCGCGCGGCGATCGTCGCCGCATCGACCGCCGAACTCCGCGACCAGCTCCTGCTGCTGCGTGACGAGCAGGTGGTCCGTTCCGGGGCGAAGGGCGAGGCGTTCGATCGGCAGCGCGCCAGGATCGGGTTCCTTTACACCGGCCAGGGCTCCCAGTACGCCGGGATGGGCCGCGGACTGTTCGACGCGGAACCCGTGTTCCGCGAGGCGCTCGAGCGCTGCGACGGGCTGCTCCGTCCGCACATGGACCGGGCGCTGCTCGACATCCTCTATCGGGATACGACGGGGTCGATCGATGCCACGGGCTATACCCAGCCGGTGCTGTTCGCATTCGAATACGCGCTCACGGAGTTGTGGCGCTCGTGGGGCGTGACGCCGCACTGCGTC
>JANPCT010000630.1:0-9481 GCA_031431095.1 Acidobacteriota bacterium
GGTTGATCGTGAGCCTGTCTACAGCCAGGAGCAACTGCGCGCGCAGCTCAAAGTGCGCGGGATCGTGGTCACGCAGGCCACACTTTCTCGTGACATCAGGGATCTCGGTCTGGTCAAGGCAGCGACCGACGGGGCCTACAAGCGCCCCCCGGTCGGTGAACCCGCCGTCCCCGCGGATGCGGCGGCGGTCCTGCGCCGCGTCGTCGCGGCCTCCTTGCGAAGGTTCGACGTCGTCCAGCAACTCGTGGTGCTGAGGACGGAGTCGGCGCAGGCGCAGCCGCTCGCCGAGGCGATCGATCGCGCCAGGCTTCCGGAGGTGGTCGGGACCATCAGCGGCGACAACACCATCCTGGTCATTTGCCGCGGCGACGCGGAGGCGCAGGCGTTCGTGCAACAGCTCGATGCCTGGGTGAAGGGATAAGGGGCGGACAATGGAACGTATCGTTCTCGCGTATTCAGGGGGGCTCGACACATCCGTGGCGATCGCGTGGCTGGCGGACAAATATGACGCCGAAGTGATCGCCGTCACCCTGGACCTGGGCCAGGGCCGCGAGCTGACGGATGTTCGCGAGCGCGCCCTCGCCGTCGGCGCGACCCGCGCGCACGTGCTCGACGTGCGGGACGAGTTCGCGCGCGACTACATCCTGCCCGCGCTGCAGGCCGGTGCGCTGTACGAAGATCGCTACCCGCTCGCGACCGCGCTGGGCCGTCCGCTGATCGCGCGCAAGCTCGTCGAGGTGGCGCGCATGGAAGGCGCCCGGACGATCGCGCACGGCTGCAACGGCAAGGCGAACGATGAGTTGCGGCTCGAGCTTGGCGTCCGCGCCCTCGATCCATCGATCGCCGTTCTCGCTCCGGCGCGCATCTGGGCGATGTCGAAGGCGGAGGAGATCGACTACGCCAGGGCGCGGCGGATACCGATTCCCTCGACCATCGACAGTCCCTACACCGTGGACACCAATCTCTGGGGCCGCTCGATCGAACGCGGCGTGCTGGAAGACACGTGGCAGGAGTCGCCCGAAGACATCTACGCGCTGACGCGGTCGCCGCAGTCGTGTCCGAACGAGCCGGCCTATGTGGAGGTCGAGTTCGAGCAGGGCGTGCCGGTGCGGGCGAACGGCATCGAGATGCCGCTCGTCGAGTTGATCGAATCAATCGAAACGATCGCCGGCGCCCATGGCGTGGGCCGGATCGATATGGTGGAGAACGCCGCGTCCGGAGCCAAGTCACGCGAGATCTACGAGGCGCCGGCCGCCGTGGTCCTTTACACGGCTCACGGCGAGCTCGTGAAACTCGTGGTTCCGCGCGATCTCGAACGGCTCGCGCACCACCTCGGCCGCGCCTACGCGGATGTCGTCTACAACGGCCGATGGTTCTCGCCGTCGAGAGAAGCCATCGACGCTTTCATGCGCAGCATCCAGCCGCGCGTGTCGGGCGCGGTACGTCTGAAACTCTACAAGGGGGACTGCCGGGTCGTCGGCCGCCGCTCCCCCATGGCCCTCGACGAAAATGGCGGGCCTGCATCAGGCCCGGTGGCGCCGTTGCAGCCACCAAGCTTGAAAACGGTGATTCATTGATGGCGCATCTCTGGTCAGGACGGTTCGCGGGGGATCCCGACGCCGGGTTGTTCGCGTTCGGGTCGTCGTTCCGCATCGACTGCCGGCTGTTCGAGGACGACGTGCGGGGGAGCCGCGCGTGGGCCGGCGGGCTGGCGCGCGCCGGCGTGCTCTCGGCCGACGACGCGGCGGCCATCGATAGCGGGCTGCGCGAAATCCTGCAAAAGGGGCTCGACGACCCCGGATTCGTCAGCCCGGTGCATGGCGACGAAGACGTCCACGCCTTCGTGGAGCGCGAGTTGATCGCGCGCATCGGCGACGCCGGACGCCGCCTGCACACCGGACGTTCGCGCAACGAACAGGTCGCCGTGGATCTGCGCCTCTATATGAAGCGGCGCATTCCCGTGATCCAGCGCGCGCTCGCCGAGACCGTCGCCCGGTTCGTCAGTCTCGCGGACCGTGCCGGTGACGCGCTGATGCCCTCCTACACGCACCTGCGGCGCGCGCAGCCTGTGCTCGTTGCGCACTTCCTGCTGTCGCACTGTGCCGCCCTCCGGCGCGACGTCGACAGGCTTGCCGGAGTACTGCACGAAGCGGACGAACTGCCGCTCGGCTCGGGCGCCATCGCGGGGACGAGCTATCCGATCGACGTGCACGGCCTTGCCGCCGCTCTCGGCTTTGGCCGGATCGCGCGCAATAGCATCGACGTCAGCGGCGATCGCGATGTCGTCTCGTCATTCCTCCACGCCGCTGCGCTCGGCATGGTGCATTTGAGCCGCATCGCCGAGGACTTCATCCTGTTCACCTCGGAAGAGTTCGGCTTCTTCGAGCTGGCCGATGCGGCAGCGACGGGCAGCAGCCTGATGCCGCAGAAGAAGAACCCCGATCCCCTGGAACTGGTTCGCGGGAAGAGCGGCCGCGTGATCGGTCACCTGACTGGGTGGCTCGTGACCCTGAAAGGACTGCCGGCGGGTTACAACAAGGACCTGCAGGAGGACAAGGAGGCGTTGTTCGACGCCGAAGACACGTGGTCCGGGTGCCTCAACGCCGTGTCGTCTGTGGTTGGCGGCCTCGAGCCGAATGCGGCGGCCAGCGCGCGTGCCGCCTCGGGGTTGCTGCTCGCGACGGATGTCGCCGACTACCTCGTGGCGAAGGGGCTGCCGTTCCGCGACGCACACGAAGTGGTCGGCGCAATCGTGCGGCGCCTGCTCGACGAGGGGCGATCGTTCGATTCCCTCACCCTCGCCGAATGGCGGGTGCATTCTGCGCTGTTCGACGAGGACGTGCGCCAGGCGGTGACGCCGATGGCCTCGATTCGAAAAAAACAAACGCCGCAGTCAACCGGCCCGGAGGCGGTCGCCGCGGCGCTTGCGGAAACACGAGGATGGCTCACCGCCCGCGGGTCAACACAGAGGCCACAAGCAGAGAGCCCTGAGCCCTCCTAGAATTTGAACGACACGCCAATCGATCCGCGCCAGAACTTGAAGTCGCTGACGCCGAGGCCGGTCGGATTGTCGTCACTTCCCTTGAAGCCGCGGAAGTAGCGGACATCTCCACGCAGCCCGACGTTGCTGGAGAAGAAACCCATCACGCCGCCGCCGACGTCGAAGCCGAAGTCGTTCTTCGCATTCACGTCGAACAGCCCGCGCGCGTCCTGCACGTTGGTGCGGATGAGGCCAACCCCGCCAACGACGTACGGCCGCACCGAACCACCGCGCTGGCCGCCGATCGGAATGCCCAGGATCGCATTGCCGGTCAAGGTCGTGACGTTGCTGTCGTTCGTGAACGTGAAGTTGTTGTTACCGGCCGTGCCGCTCTCGAAGAAGTTCGGCGAGTAGCCGAAATCGACTTCGAAACCCACCGCGCCGGCGCCCATCGCCGCGATCGACACACCGTAATCGATCTTCTTCTCGAACTTGTTCACGAAGCTGCTGCCGCCCGTGCCATTCACGTCCGCAGAGCCCTTGAAATTGTAGCCAACGAACGGCGTGACCGTCCAGTCGGCGGACGCCGGGCGCGGTGCCGCGCCGAACGCCAATGCGAAGACCGCTGAGGTGAGAATCCATTTACGCACACACATGAACATTGCTCCTCGTTAAACGTCGCAGGAGCGGAGTGCAAGCGGTATGCCCCGCAGAAGCAGCTGTGCGTTAAGTGGAGCCACTCATGGCGGCGATTCTCAGCAGTTCCCACGCCCGCGCCACGTGGCGCTCGGTGGTGTTGAGGTTGCCAATCGCGAGGCGAAAGACGAACTGGCCGTCGAGTTTGGTGTGAGACAGGAACACCTCACCCGAGGCGTTCACCGCGTCCAGCACGCGCTGATGCGATTCGTCGTCGTGCGATGCGCGCAGTCGAAAGCAGACCACACTGAACGGAACGGGCGCCGCCCGTTCGAACTCCTCGCTGGCGTCCACCCACGCAGCGAAGAGGCGAGCCAGCCGCATGTGTTCGGCGAGATGCGCGCGCAGCCCGTCGGCCCCGAAGTGCCGCATGATCATCCACAGCTTCAGCGCGCGAAAGCGTCGTCCGAGCTGGATCCCCGTGTCCATCAGGTTCCTGACTCCGGCGGTTCCCTCACTGGTCCTGAGATACTCGGGCGTCAGCGCAAACGCCCGTCTGAGCACGTCCATGCGACGGCAATAAAGAACGCTGAGGTCGAACGGGGTGAACAGCCACTTGTGCGGGTTCACGACAAGTGAGTCGGCGCTGCCTGCCCCTTCGAGGACCCATTCATGTCCGGGGACCATGGCGGCAACGCCCGCGTAGGCGGCGTCGACGTGCAGCCAGACGTCTTCGCGTGAGCAGATCGCCGCGATCTCCGGTAGCGGATCGACACTCGTCGTTGACGTGCTGCCGACTGTCGCGACGACGGCGATGGGCAGAAGACCGGCGGCGCGATCGGCGGCGATGGTGCGCGCCAGCATCGCCGGCCGCATGCGGAATTCGGCGTCAGCCGGGATCCGCGTCAGCGCCTGGTGCCCAAGGCCGAGCAGAATCACGGCCTTGTCGACGGACGAATGTGCGTGCTCGCCGCAGTAGACACGCAGACCTTGAATCGCCTCGCGGCCCGCGAGGCCCGAGGCGCGGACGTCCGGCACCGCCTGCTCACGCGCGGCCGCCAGCGCATGGAGCGTCGAGACCGACGCGGTGTCGTAAATCACTCCCTCGAACCCTGAGGGCAGGCCAAGCAGCCGCCGGAGCCAGCCGAGCGCGACTTCTTCCAGTTCTGTCGCCGCGGGAGAGGTGCGCCAGAGCATCGCTTGTTGATTCAGCGCCGCGGCCAGGAACTCGGCGAGTACGCCCGGCGCGCTCGCACTGATCGCGAAGTAGGCGAAGAATCCGGGGTGATTCCAGTGGGTGATGCCGGGGAGGATGATGCGCTCGAAGTCGGCGAAGATCAGGTCGAAGGGTTCGCCGCCTGCGGGTGCGTCCGTCGGAAGGGCGTCGCGGATGTCGCCCGGGCGCACCCGTGACAGAACGGGAAATCGCTCCGGGCTCTCGAGGTAATCCGCGATCCAGTCGGCGAGGCGATGGGCCTGTGCTCTGAAGTCGTCCAAGCCGCCGATTCTACTGCTCTCGCCGCTGCACCGTGATCGTCGTGGGGGAGGAGAGCCTGGCGTTCAGGAACTGTCCGGGGGCGATGGTCACCGCGGCGCGATCGCCCGACATCGCCGCCGCGGTACCGCCGGCCGCGCCGGTGGCGCCGCCGACCGCCGCCCCCTTGCCCCCTCCGAGTATGCCGCCGAGAATCATCCCGGCGATCGCACCGCCGCCAATCTTCTTGGCGCTGTCACGTGCCGGGGATTCGCCATCACGGAAAATCGACTCGGTGCGCAGCGCGACCTCGGTGCCGTCAGTGAGGACGAGGGTGTGAAAGCGAATGCCGAGGCGCGCCGCCGTCTTGAGCTTGCCGCCCCTGTCGACCTCGATCACACTTCCGACGACACGCGACCCCACGGGAATCGCGACACGTCCCGCCGCCATCACATCGCGGGAGACCCGCGCTTCGACGCGGTCCTCGAGACGGGCGCGATCGGACGAGATCGCCGTCTCGAGTTGCAGGCCGATGACCGACGAGGCCGGCAGAATCACCTCTTCGAATTGCGGAACGCGAGCGGGCTCGGGTTGCGCTTCCACCACCCGTGACGACTCCGGCTGCGGCAGCGCAACGGCTGGCTGGATCGGTGCCTGCGATTCCGGCTGCCCCGGTGCCGCCGCCGTGCCGCCATTCATCGGCACGGTGCGTTGCGGCGTAGACCCGTTCGGCCCCGGGTACGCGGTTCGTTGCGACGAAGAGGCGCTCTGTGGCTGCGCAGATGCGTTCCGGGTGGCAGCCGGGCGCTGTGCCTCGTTCCGCGCTTTCATCGGCGCCTTGTCGCCGACAGCGGCCGCCTTGCGCGCCGGCGCGTCAGGACCTTGGGTGGCTGCCGGCGCGGTCCCTCGCGCGGACGCGACGTTCGCGGCATCCGGGGCCTCCGCTAACCTGCCGGTGACCCGTGCCTCCGTTTCGGCGACAGGCTGCGGCGGCGCCACCGCGGGATTCGGCGTTGTCGCCGCCGAGCCTGCCGCAGGGGCTGCCTGCACCTCAGAGGTGACGGCCCTCTCGGCGGCATTGTGCCGGGTCGCGACGTAGGCGCCCCCGGCCGCAGCGGTCAGGCATAGAAGAATCGCCAGCGGTTTGGAAAACATTGGTAAAACTCCCTGTACCGCCTATTGAGCAAGGGGCGTACCCCTCGAATTGCCATTAATTCTAGGATTTTCGGGCAGACGCCGCCATATCCGGGGGACAGTGCTGTCCTCACCGCAGGACCAGCCGCGACCGCTCACGACCTTGTCTGCGGCAACGCCGACCCAACCCCCTGGCGCTTTCGTTGCACTATAGGGTCAGTTCGTTCTCCTGGAGGTCAGCATGCTTCGCCGCTGCGCGTTTGCGCTCATCATCGCTCTTGCCATCGCTTCAGGCCGGGCCGAGGCCGTCACAATCCGCGATGTCATCGAACTCACGAAGGCCGGCCTGAGCGACCAGGTGTTGCTGGCACTGATCGAGGTGGACCGTGGGGTCTTCAGCGTCGACACCGCAACCGTGCAGCAACTGAAGCAGGCTGGAGTCAGTGATGCCGTGATCGTCGCGCTCATCCGCAGCGGGAGGGCGGGGCGCGAATCGGAACCCGCTGCGGCAGCGGCCGCTCCGGCTCCAGTCCCCGCAGTGGTGATCGTCGAACATCATGACGTCCCCGCCGCGGCGACGCCCATCGCCGTGCCCTATCCCGTTGCGGTACCGGTCTATGTCGGGGTGCCCACGCCACACCCGCTCGAGACGATCACGACGACGATTCAAACTGACGCGGGTCCAATGCGGGCGCGCATTCCGGTGCCCGCCAACTGCGTGAAGGCGGAGCCGGTGTACTGGGGATTCGGCGGCAGGCTGCGGCCCGATTCCTGGCAGCCTCCGCCTGCGGTCGTCTGCCGGTGATTCGAGGGAGTTGAAGCGCTGCGCGTCAGGCGCCCTTCTTCATCTCCTTCTGGACTTTCTTCGCGGCGACGAATGCCGCGGGAACCAGCGCAATCGCGCCGATGATCAGATCGCTCGGCTTGGCGGCCGTCCGCTCCCCTGACGGTGCGCGATCGATGTCGCAGTTGACGTCTGCCTGGATCGGCTTGACCGGGATCTCACCCTTGGCCTTCTTCTCTTCGTAGAGACGCTGCGCGCGCGCTCCCACCATCCTCTTCTCACCCGGGACTCGTTCGCCCGGATCCTTTCCGTAGGGCGAGGCATGCTCGATCTCGGCGTTGAGCTCCGCACCGAGCAACAGCGCCAGGCTGGAGCAGTAGAACCACAGCATCAGCACCATCACCGCGCCAAGTGTTCCGTAGGCCGCGTTGGCGTCGGGCATCAACGTGTAATACAGCTTCAAGCCGAGCGAGATGGCGACCCACAGCAACGTCGCCACCACCGACCCGGGCGTGATCCAGACCCAGTCCTGCTCCACATCCGGCGCGAAGTAGTAGACCAGCCCGATCGCAACGGCGACCAGCGCGAACACCACCGGCCACTGCAGCACCAGCCACGCCCACTTGAAGGTGGGGCCCAGGTGCATGCGCGCCGCGATGGTCTCGGCCAGCGTTGGTCCAGCAATGATCAGGAACATCGACGCCAGGATGAAGGTGGCGATCCCGATGGTGAGCGCAATCGCCGTCAGCCGCGTCTTCCACCAGGGACGCGATTCGAGGACGTCGTATGCGGTATTGAGGGTGGTGATGATCGAAACCATCGCGCCCGAACTGCTCCAGATGGTCACGATGAACGCGAAAGTAAGCATGCCGCCGCTGTTCTGCTTCGACAGCTCGAGCATGGCGTCGGTGACAATCTTGACGACATCTCCGGGCGCCACGCGGCCGACCATCTGGACAACGTCGTCTATCAGCGTCTGCAACGGGAAAAAACTTGCGACCGCGATCACGAAGAGGAGCGCTGGAAACAGCGCGAAGAAGAAGTAGTACGCCTGCTGCGCGGCCAGATCGAAGACGTCGTCTGCGAGCGCCTCCTTACCGGTGCGTTTCAACAGGTCCATCCATCCAAGCGGCACGCGCAGACTACCCAGCATGCCGGCCGCCAAAGCAAAGTCCTCGCCGTACCCATCGAGCTCTTCTGTGGGATTCCGTCGACCCGGCTCAACAGGCTCAACAGGTTAGAGGCGATAAGCTTTGCAAATCAAAGTCATGATGCGTTACACTAGCAACTCGAATCCATGGCTGTTTCTCCAGTCGAGGTCACGCTCGAGCTGACGCCGCGGGCGCGGTTCGACATCATCGACGTTCGCGAGCGGCTGCGGACGACGCATGGGGACATGCTCGCCGGCTATCGCCAACACCTCTATCACACCTTCCATACGACAGCCGGTTACCTCGAACAGAGCCTGGCGGCACGGTTGACGCGCGAGCGGGCGACGGTGGCCCCCTACGTCGAGGTGTTCCGCGCCATGTTCCCCGAAGGCGCCGGGTACAAGCACGATCAACTCGATCGCCGGAAGGACCTGACCACCGCTGAACGCGCCGTCGAGCCGCGCAACGCCGATTCACACCTCGCCTTCATTGCCGCGGGGCTGAGCACATGCGTCAGCTACCTCAATCGGCCGGAGGAGCCGGTGTGCTTCGTCGATCTGGACGGCGTCACCCACGGCCGGCCACGCCGGCGCCTCACCAGCATCGTCGGCTTCACTCGCGAACGCGACGTGGCGCGCATGCGGATCGACGTGCCGGTCTCGGACCATTCCGTCGACTCCGTCAATCTGAAGGACCCGAAGCTCGGGATCTACGAGCAGATCGTCGCGCAGGTGCGCGCGCAGGGCGTGTCGAGCGGACGCGTCCGGCTCGAGCTCGCCGGCGGCGAGCGTCAGGCGGGGCTCACCGTGAACGAGTATGAAACGCTGCTGATGCGCCACGACCTGGCGGACGTGCTGCGCAATCCGTTCCGTCATGCCGCCGAAAAGGGACGCCATATGTGGGCGCACCCACGCGCGATCCCGGCAAAGGCGCTCGATTACGCGAAGTACGACATGGTTCGCGCGCTGAACCAGATGCTGGACATCACCGGCCTGCGGGCGTCGCTGCTGGAGCGGCTGTTCGCTCGCGCCATTGCCGTGCCGGCCGGCCGCTTCCTCCGCATGAAACGCGCCGTGAACCTGCGGGTCCGCGAGAGCGACGGCCACGGCGTCATCGCCGATGGACGATACCAGAGCCCTATCCTGGTCCAGTGGAACCGCGCCGATGGCGGCGTCCGTGCCCTCGACGTCACTCTCACCAGATTCGAATCACCTGCCGCTAACATCCCCGTCTTGGGCGCGATGGGCGGTGAGCGACTCGGTATTGATCATCGGCGCCGGCGTCGTCGGGTGTGCGATTGCGCGCGAGCTGGGCGCGCGTGG
>JANPCT010000631.1:0-1946 GCA_031431095.1 Acidobacteriota bacterium
GTGGGCGAAGGTGTCGACGCGCACGCCGGGTCCGCCGGGTACGCTGAACGCGAGAATCACGCCCGGTGACGGGGCGAAGGTGACCGGGTCCTCGGCGTTGACGCGGCATTCGATGGCATGGCCGTCGAAGGTGACGTCCCCCTGCTTGAAGGACAGGCGCTCACCGGCGGCAATGCGGATTTGCTCCTTCACGATGTCGACGCCGGTCACGAACTCCGTGACGGGATGCTCGACCTGCACGCGGGTATTGACTTCGAGAAAGAAGAAGTTGCCCTTGTCGTCGAGAAGGAATTCGAACGTGCCCGCGTTGGTATATTGCAGCGCACGGGCGGCATCGACGACCGTGCCGCCCAGCTTGCGCCGCATCTTCTCGGTCACCGCGACCGAGGGCCCCTCTTCGAGCAGCTTCTGGTGGCGGCGCTGGATCGAGCACTCGCGCTCGCCCAGGTGAATCACGGCGCCATGGTGATCGCCGAGCACCTGGAATTCGATGTGGCGCGGGTTCTCGACGTATTTCTCGATATAGACGTCGCCGACGCCGAAGGCCGCTTCCGCCTCGCGCTGCGCGGTCTTGAGCGACTTGCTCAGCTCGTTCATCTCGCGGATGACGCGCATGCCGCGTCCGCCGCCCCCGGCGACCGCCTTGATGATCACCGGCAGACCGAGATCCTTGGCGATCTTCAGCGCTTTCTCTTCGCTGTCGACCGGACCATCGCTGCCCGGCAGGATCGGCACACCGGCTTTGCGCATCGCGCGCCGGGCGCGGGCCTTGTCGCCGAGCAGGCGGATGACGTTCGGCGAGGGGCCGATGAACTTGATGTGGCAGGCCTCGCAGACCTCGGCGAGGTAGGCGCTCTCCGAGAGGAAGCCGTAGCCGGGATGAATCGCGTCAGCGCCGGTGATCTCCGCCGCGCTGATGATCGCCGGCACGCTCAGGTAGCTCTCCGCACTGCGCGGCGGGCCGATGCAGACGTCTTCGTCGGCAAAGCGCACGTGCAGCGAGTTTTCGTCGGCCTCGGAGTAGACGGCGACCGTCTTGATGCCGAGCTCCTTGCAGGCATAGATCACCCGCAGGGCGATCTCTCCGCGATTGGCGATAAGGATTTTCTTGAACATGATCAGGCGGTCTTGATCGCGAACAGCCGCTCGCCGTACTGCACCGGCTTGCCGTTCTCGACGTAGGCGCTCACCACTTCCCCGTCGTACTCGGATGTGATTTCGTTCATCAGCTTCATCGCTTCGATGATGCAGAGGACCTGGTCCTTCTTCACGCGCTGGCCGATCTCGACGAAGGAGGCCGCCCCGGGCTCCGGACACCGGTAGAACGTGCCGACGATCGGGGACTTGACGACCGCCAGATCCACCGACTCTCCGCCGGCATCGGCGGCGGCGGAGGCGCTGACCGGGCCGGACGACGAGGCAAGCGACGGCGGCGCGGCGGCAGGCGCCGGCGGCATCGGCATCGGCATCATGTGCATGGGATGCATCGGCGCCGCCTGAAAGGCCGGCGACGACCCGGCCTTGCGGACGCGCAGCTTCAACCCGTCGCGTTCCAGTTCGAATTCCGCGAGGTCATGCTCCCGCACGAGCTCGAGGATTCGTTCGATCTCAGAAAAGTCCATTTAACTCCGGGAGTTGGATCCGGCAACCGCGCCGCTCGAGCCGGAGGTTGGCCGCGCGGGTTGCCCCGGCTCCCCACCTCCGCCGCTCAGCCTCGATTTCCCGCATTCCACCTCGTTAGCACTTCACACCCTATATCGGTCACTAGCACATCGTCCTCGATACGGACGCCGCCGACCCCGGGGACGTAGGCTCCCGGTTCAATCGTAAATACCATGCCCGGCTCGTCGGCCGGATCCACTGACCGGGACGACCGTCGGGCGATTCGGGGATCTTCGTGGACCTCGAGCCCGAGGCCGTGCCCGGTGCCGTGCCCGTACGCCTGG
>JANPCT010000632.1:0-3047 GCA_031431095.1 Acidobacteriota bacterium
ATCGGCGGCAGCTCGCCCAGGTAAATCGCGTGGTACGCGGCGTCGGGCCGCAACGCGGCGACCCGCTCGGGCGTCCAGATCTCGGTCTTCCCGAGTTCGAGGAAGGTGCCACCGTGTTTCAGCACCGCGAGGGTGGCGGGAATGAAATCGCCGGCCAGCGAATTCAGAACGACGTCCACGCCGGCGCCGTCGGTGACCGCCAGGATCTGTTTCGAGAACTCGAGCGAGCGCGAGTCGAACACGTGCCGCACGCCCAGCGAGTTCAGCAGCGCGCGCTTCTCCGGCGAACCGGCGGTCGCGAAGATCTCCGCGCCGGCGCGCCGCGCCACCTGGATCGCAGACAGACCGACACCGCCGGCACCCGCGTGGATGAGTATCCGCTGTCCGCGCGACAGCCTGGCGAGGGTGTCGAGCGAGTAGACCGACGTCATGAAGACGATCGGAATGGTGGCCGCCTCGTCGAACGTCAACGCGTCGGGCATCGACGCCACGCCGATCGCGGACGTCGTTACGAACGTGCGGAACCCGCCCGTCACCAGCGCGACGACGCGCTGGCCGGGGGTCAAATGGACGCCCTCGCCGGCGCGAGTCACGACTCCGACGCATTCGTTTCCGAGCGCCCCCGGATCGCCCGGATACATCCCCATGGCATTGAGCACGTCGCGGAAGTTGAGACCCGATGCGGCGATTTCGATCTCGACCTCACCAGGACCGGGCGCGCGGCGCGCGGCCGGCGTCAGCTGGAGGTTCTCGAGAATGCCGCGGCTGGTGACCGTCAGCTCCACCGGCTCGCGCCTCGATGCCCTGCCCTTCGAACGGAGCGGGACGAGACGCGCGACGTGGACCGTCCCCTGCCGCAGCGCCATCTGCGTCTCGGCGGGACGCCGCGCCACGAGGTCGAACACCGCCTCGTGCGCGGCCGCGTCGGCGGGATCGAGATCGATCGAGACGCAATGCAGCTCGGGGTGTTCCGTACGGATCGTCCGCGCGAGGCCCCACACCGGGGCCTGCGCGACTGCAACCGGTCCCGGCGCCACGGCCTGCGCCCCGCGCGTGAGCAGGTACAGAACGGGCGGCTCGGTCGAGCGTTCGCTGAGGATCTGCTGGACGAGGTTGAGCAGCGAGCCGCACCCGCGCTCAATCTCGGTTTCGATCTCGGCAGCGGACTCGACGCGGTCCGGGCCGAGCGTCCAGAGGTTGACGATGTCGGTAAACGAGCAGGGAGCGTCGATGACGGATCCGCGCAGCAGTACTGTTACCCCCTCACCGCGGGCGCGCGCGCTGGCGGCGAGCCCCTCGGCGAGCGCGCTGCCATCCGACAGGACGAGCCAGCGCCGGCGGCGGCCATCCGGGGCCAGGGTCTCAACCTCGCGACCTTCCCAGACGATCTCGAACAGCCATTCATCAGGGGTGCCGATCCCGGCGACGGCGCGGCGCAGCGCCGCCCGGTCGGCGCGCTTCAGGCGCAGACCTTCCGCGGACGCGACCACGACGCCATCGGCGTCGTACACGGTCACGTCGCCGACGAGCGTCTCCGCCGCGAGGATCGATCCCGTGGTCGGCCTGAATCGCCCGTGGCTCCAGGCCTGGCGGCCGGGGACGCCGAAGACCTTCAGCCTGTCCAGACCGATCGGCAGGAAGGTCACCGGCTCCGCGGACGGCGGCGCGGCAGACGCGAGTACCTGGAAGCAGGCGTCCAAAAGCGCCGGGTGCATGACGAACCCGTCGGCATCCGCCGCCAGGCTGATCTCGCCGACCGCCTCGTCCCTGCCGCGCCACAACGCTCGCACGCCCCGGAACGCGTCGCCAAACTGGATGCCGCGTGCATCCATGTCCGCGTAGTGCTGGTCCACGCTGACGCGCTGCGTGCAGCGCGCCGTCACGTCGGCCAGTGCGGCGCCGTCGAGCGCGTCGCCCGCAGCCAGCGCGCGCAGATGCGCAGCGGCATGGAGCGTCCAGCCGGCCAAGTGCCCTGCGTCCGCGGCGCGCGAGAAGATCTTGACGTCCGCGGATCGGGCGTCCTGGCGCGCGAGCACGACCTGGATGTCGCGCGCGGTCGCACCGAGTGGGAGCGGATCGTTCAGGACCAGGTCCTCGAGCACGGCCTCCCCCTGCAGCGACTCACGCGCCGCCGCCAGCGCCAGTTCCACGTGGCCCGTTGCCGGGAACAGGACCGTCTGCTCGACGACGTGGTCGGCGAGGAAGGGCACGGTGCCGGCGGTAAGCCGGCGCTCGAAAAGTACCGTGTCGAGCGGCGAATCGATACGGTGGCCGAGCAGCGGATGCCCGGTCGCGGTCGCGCCGAACGCCGCGGGGCCGGTGCGCGCGTCCTGTTTGTCGGGCTCGAGCCAGAAGCGGTGGCGCTGGAACGGATAGGTCGGCAGGACGGCGCGCGCGGGCCGGCGGGCGCCTTCGAATACCTGCCAGTCAATCGCGCCGCCGCTGACGTAGAGATTCGCCACGGCCGCCGCGATGTGCCTGGCGTCGTCCTGCCCGCGGCGCAGCGACGACAGCCAGCGGACGCCGTCGGCGTCGAACGAGCGCTGCCCGAAGGAGGCCAGCGTCGGCGTCGGGCCGATTTCGAGGAAGATCGAGCAGCCGTGCTCGCGCAGCGCCGCGAGGCCGTCGCGGAACCGAACCGGTTCGCGCAGGTGCCGGCGCCAGTACTCGGGGCTGCCGTGCAGATCGGCCGGCGCCAGGGCCCCGGTGAGGTTCGACGCGATCGCGATGCGCGGCGCCGACAGTGTGAACCCCGCGACGGCGGCCTCGAAGTCGTTCAGCACCGGATCCATCAGCGACGAATGGAATGCGTGGGACACCGGCAGCTCGCGCGCGAGAACGCCCTCCCGCTCCAGCTGGGTCGTGGCGCGCGCCACGGCCTCGCGCGCGCCAGAGATGACGACGTTCTCGGGCGCGTTGATTGCGGCAATCGAGACTCCGTGACGCTCGGCCACCGGCCGAACGCGGGCTTCCGACGCGAGCACCGCCGACATCGCGCCGCCCGCGGGCAGCGCCTGCATCAGGCGGGCGCGGGCGGCGACGAGCGC
>JANPCT010000633.1:0-1937 GCA_031431095.1 Acidobacteriota bacterium
GCAGGACTGCGAAGTCTGCTGCAACCCCTGGCTGGTGCGCGTCCACAGGACGGCAGGGGGGACGGACGTCAGCGTCGGGCGTGCCGACGGCTCGGAGTAATCGCGGGCCGGAGATGTCGAGAAACCGCGCGCTGTTCCGACTTGCCGATGAGAGCGCCCGAGGCCGACAATCCCATGGTCGCAATGAACCACGCGATCGCCAGCGCCAGGTGAACGGCGCCGCCGCCGGACTCACGCTGTTAGCTCGCCTCGACCCGGGCGGCGCGGCGGCCCCGCCCGCCGGGCCCCCCGCCGTGCTATTGTCCGCGTGACGCGCCGCACTGCGGCGGCGCTCCTTCCAGTTCCGGACCGAAACCGATGCGAAAACTCTACCTCGTGCTGGGGCTGACCGGCCTGCGCGTGTTCGGCTTCGTCAGCGACCCGTGGCTCAGTAGCGATGACATCCATCGAGTCGTCGGAGAACCGGCGCGGGTCGAGCGTCCGTGGACGGCATTCCAGGACCTTCAGGTCGTGACCTGGAACATCGAACGCGGCTCGGAGTATCAGGCGATCCTCTCGGTGCTCCGCGGCCTCGATCCCGACGTCGTCCTGCTGCAGGAAGTTGACCGCGACTGCCGGCGCACCGGCTACCGGGATATCGCGCGGGACCTTGCCACCGCACTCGACATGAACTGGGTTGCAGCCGGCGAATTCCAGGAGCTCGGCGAAGCGCGCGCGCCCCGGCTGCCTGCCATCACCGGCCAGGCCGTGCTGAGCAAGTTCCCCATTCACGACGCGACCGGCATGCGCTTCAAGGCGCAGGACCGCTGGCGATGGTCGATCAACCCGGTGCAGCCGCGGCGCGGCGGACGCATGGCGCTCAAGGCCCGCACCGGCGGCGTGGTGTTCTACAACACCCACATCGAAAGCGGGACCAACGAGCGGCTGCAGCAGCGCCAGATGGCCGAGATCGTCGCGGACCAGAGCGGCACGACCGGCGCTACGCCTGTCATCATCGCGGGGGATTTCAACAATCGGCCGGCACGGCGATCGCTGACGCTGCGTTCCCTGGCGCGTGCCGCGTTCACCGATGCGCTCGGCGATGCCACCGATCGCAAGCCCACGTCGCTCGGACAACTGCACCCGATCGACTGGATTTTCGTGAAGCACATGGGGAGCGCGCGCGGACATGTCGTCGACGCCGCGGGTGCCTCGGATCACTCGCCGGTGATGGCCGCCCTGGGCACGCCGGGCGCGTTCGCCCTCGCGAGCCGCTAGCTATCCGCGTGACAGCACGTAGATGCCCCACCGTCCGTCGCGGCGGCTGTGAAAGGCGACACGCCGGCCATCCGGCGACCAGGCGAATTCCTCCGCGGTCGGATCCGTAAGCACGCACCGCATCGAGCCGTCGCGAAGATCGAGCATCCACGCGCCGTGGCGGTAGACCTGGAAGATCACCCTGGCGCCGTCGGGTGACACGGCGGGCGTCCGCGCGGCGCGGCCTTTGACGGGAGAGTCGAACTGTTTTGCCTGGCCCGTGAGCAGGTCGAGGACGTAGACCTTGTCGTCGTGCGTGTAGCAGATGTGATGACTGTCGGGGAACCACGACGCCGCCCAGGTCTGGCCGTAGTTGTGGCTGGTCACCCGGCGGGCCGTGCCCCCCGACGCCGGCTGCACCCACAAATTCCACACCGATGCGTTGCCGATCTCAGCACGGATATAGGCGAGCTGTTCGCCGTCGCGGGACCACGACGGCGCCGCCGCGTAGCCATCGCCACTGACTCGGTGCACCTTCGATCCATCGCGGTTTGCGACATAGACGCCGCGCTCACCATCCCGATCCGAGTCGAAGGCGACGAAGCGCCCATCCGGCGAGGGCTGCGCGTGGTAATTCCTCGAGCCGTCGTCCACGACCGTCATGATGCCGAGGTCACCACCCGGCAATTCGCCGGAGGTCG
>JANPCT010000634.1:0-1635 GCA_031431095.1 Acidobacteriota bacterium
GCCGAGCGCCTTCAGCTTGTCCGCGACCGCGGCTGGAATCGCGAATGACTGGCGCGCACCGGCGGAGCGCTGCTCCGCGGACCGAGTATAGTCGAGCGGCAGGCCGATGACGGATGGCGCGCCCGACAGCTCGGCACGCCAGTAATCGAGTTGTGCGCGCAGGGCCGCGCCGCTCAGCCACTGCCGTTGCCATGCGGCGTAGTCGGCGTACTGCACGGACAAGACGGGGAGTGGTGCAGCCTTGCCGCTCGAGAAGCCGTTGTAGACCGCCACCAGTTCGCGCAGCAACACGCCGACCGACCAGGCGTCGCTGACGATGTGGTGCATGGTCAGCACCAGGATGTGTTCGACCTCGCTCAGTTGCACGAGCGCAACGCGGAACAGCGGAGCGGAGGTTAGGTCGAATGGCCGCCGCGCCTCGCGAATCCAGAAACGCCTCGCTTCTTCCTCGGCTGCTTCGCCAGGCAGGCGACGAAGATCGAGAGACTGCACCGCGACGGCCGCGGTGTTTGTCACGGACAGAACGGGACGGCCGTTCTCGTTCATGACCTGCGTCCGCAGGGTTTCGTGACGCGCCACGATCGACTCGAGGCCTTTCTGCAGCGCCGCCACGTCGAGCGGGCCTCTCAACCTCAGGACGCGCGCCATATTGTATGCGGCGCTTTCGGGATCGAGTTGATCGACAAACCAAAGTCGCTCCTGGCCGAAGGAAAGCGGCAACGTGCCGTCCCGAGCGATCGGTCGGAGCGGCGCCTCCAGCGCCGCATCGTCCGAAACTCGACGCCTTTCGATTTCGTCCGCCAGCGACGCAATCGTGGGCGTTTCGAACATCGCACGTAACGGCAGCTCGACCTGAAACGCCTCACGGACACGCGCAGCCACCACCGCCAGCAACAGCGAGTGGCCACCCAGCGCGAAAAAATCGTCGTCTACGCCGACCTGATCGACCTTGAGCAGATCCGCCCAAATGTTCGACAGAATCTCTTCGCTCGGCGTGCGCGGCGGAACGTGATCTTCGCGCGGCAGCTGTCCGCGAACGACCGGCGGAAGCGCCAGCCGATTGATTTTGCCGCTGCGCGTCATCGGCAGCGCGTCGAGCTGCACGAACACCGACGGCACCATGTAATCCGGCACCTGGCGGCTCAGGTGCTCTCGCAGCTGATCCGTCGATGGCGCCACTTCACCAACAACGATGTAGGCGACCAGATATTTGCCGCCCTGCTCGTCGCGCGCCACCACGACCGCGTCCTGAATTCCCGGATGGGCCTTCAATCCGACTTCGATCTCGCTCAGCTCGATCCGGAACCCGCGCACCTTCACCTGGAGATCGCGGCGGCCCCGATACTCGATGTTGCCGTCGGGTCGATATCGGCCAAGGTCGCCGGTCTTGAAGAGTCGTTCGCCCGGGCGGCCGCCGAACGGATCCGGAACGAAGCTCTGCGCCGTCAGTTCCGGCAGTTTGAGATAGCCGCGCGCGAGGCCTTCCCCGCCGATGTAGATTTCCCCGGGCACGTCGATCGGCACGGGCGCTAGATGATCGTCGAGCAGATATGCGCGAATGTTCGCGATCGGCCGGCCAATGTCAACGCTGGAGATCTTGCCGCCGCCGCCGATCTCGCAACTGGTCACGTCAGC
>JANPCT010000635.1:0-6066 GCA_031431095.1 Acidobacteriota bacterium
CGGTGTTCGCGTCGATGCCGTCCGTAACACGAATGCTGACGGGTTCTTTGGCGATCGTTCCATTTCAAACGCGGCGCCGGCAGGAGTCCTGGCTGCCACGCTGACGCCGACGGCCCGGCTGACGCTCACCGGACAGGTCGCGCGCGGGTTTCGCGACCCGAGCCTCTCGGACCGGTTCTACCGCGGCCCGGTGGGCCGCGGATTCATCGAAGGGAATCCCAACCTGAGACCGGAAACGAGTCTGCAGTTCGATCTGACGGCGGGCTACCTCGCCGGACCGATCCGGCTCGCCGCCGCCGGCTACCAGTACCGCATTACGGATCTCGTGGAGCGCTACGCCTCCACCCCGACGCTGTTCCTCGTGCGGAATCGCGGCCGCGCCCATCTGCAGGGCGTCGAAGTCGAAGCACACGCGACGCTACCGCACGGCTTCGCCCTGGCGGCGGCGGCCGAAGCCTCGCGCGGCCGGGACGGCGTCGATGGCACGCCGCTCGACGACGTCGCCCCGGCGGCTGCCGCCGTGACGGTCCGCCACAACGTCAGCACACGCACGGCGTCCTACATTCGAGTCAAGGCCGTTGGGTCACATGACGCGGCAGGGCCGAGCGAGGTGCCCACGCGGCACCACACACTCATCGACGCCGGCATCAGTTGGCGTCTCTCACCCCACGTGGAAATCCTCGGCGCGATGCGGAATCTCCTGGACGAGGCGTATCAGTCGAGCGCAGGCCCCCGCTGGATCTGGGCGCCGGGCCGTCATGGATCGGTGACGACGGTTGTGGGGTTTTAGGCGACGCGCGATTCCGGCTCAGGCGGCGGGGTTCGCCGTGGTCCGGACACGAATGACGCGCCCGGCCCTGTACCTCGTGCTGCTGCTCACGAGCACCGGGTCGGTTGCCTGCCTGCCTGGCGCCGCCGCAGTCGATGCACGGGTTCGCGCCGCCATGGCCGAGACACGCGCCAACGGGATGGCGATCGCCGTCATCCATGACGGCCGAGTGGTATTTATCCAGGCGTACGGCGCACGCAACGCCAAGGGCGATCCGCTGCAGACCGACACGGTGATGTATGGCGCATCGATCACCAAGACGGTGATGGCCTACACCGCGCTGACGCTGGTGGATCAGGGCAAGCTGGATCTAGATGCGCCGCTTGCTGGCTATTTGGAGCGGCCCCTGATTACTTACGGCGAGGGCGAGGCACATCTGGCCAAGTACGGTCCCTATCGCGATCTGGCCGGCGACGAACGCTGGCGAAGCATCACGGCGCGCATGGCGCTCACCCACTCCACGGGTTTCCATAACTTCTGGTTCATCGAACCCGATCAGAAGCTGCGCATCCACTTCGATCCCGGATCGCGCTATAGCTACTCAGGCGAAGGCTTCAGCCTGCTGCAATTCACGATCGAGCAGGGGGCCAGGAGCAAGGGGCTTGGGCTCGACGTCAAGGACCTGACCAATGCCATCTTCGCGCGGCTGGGCATGGCCCGCACCAGCCTGCAATGGCGCCCTGACTTCCGGCCGAATCTGGCCGGCGGGTGGAACGACAAGGGGGAACCGCAGGAGCATGACGAGCGCTCCAACGTCCGCGTCGCCGGGTCGATGGACACCACCATCAGCGATCTGGCGACGTTCGTCGCTGCACTGGTGCGGGGCGATGGCCTCTCGAGGGCCGCACGAGCCGAAATGGTCAAGCCCTCACTGCACATTGGCACCGCGCACCAGTTTCCCAACTTGGCGCCGTCTCGACCGAAGACGGACCAGCGGCCAGACCTCGCGGCCGGGTTGGGCGTGATTGTGTTCGACGGGCCCCAGGGGCGCGGATTTTACAAGGGCGGCCACGACGGGCAGACCGCCAACAGTTTCGTCTGCCTGGAGCGCGGCCGGCGTTGCGTGCTGCTGCTCGCCAACGATGTTCGCGCTGAGGCGCGCTTCGCTGATCTCGTGCGGTTCGTGCTCGGTGAAACCGGAGTTCCCTACGACTGGGAATACGGCGATCGCGCGGGCAAATCCTGACTGCTGAGTTCGGGCTCTGAACTGCTTCGGTATTCGCGCGGTCAGCGCAGGCTCAGAACGCGCGTGACGCAGTCGCGCACCGCGGCTTGCGTTGCGGGATCCCGAAAGCTCGCCTGGTCGTTGCCGGGGACGTGCAGGAGCTGCACCCGGTTCTTCAGGATGGGAAACCGGCGGACGGTGCTGGCTACCCAGTCCTCCCGTTCGCGGTCTTCGGCGAACCGCCGCGAGTAGACCACGAACTTGGTTCCACGCTCGGCGAGTCCGACGTATCCGAGGAAGGATCGGGTCCGTTCCTGCGCGTTGGGCTGAAGAGAACTGGTCGCATCGTCGGTCGGCTCGGCAAAACTCGAGAGGTGCATCATGACGAGCGACGGATGCTGTTTGAGGACCTCGTCTTCCCGATGCCACAGCGCGCTCGTCGTTTCCTTGTGCAGTTCAACGGGCAGATCCCGCAGGGTGTCCGTGATGTCGTCCGCGTTGGTGCCGCCCGCCAGTCTCGTTCGCGAATCGTAGACGCGCTCGGGGAGGGGCGAGTCCATCAGAACGATGACGGGCAGTCCCTGCGGCGGCGCCCCGGCCGGCCCCGGCCGTAACCAGGCGCCGATCCCGAGCGCCGCGGCTGCGGCGAGCAAGACAAGGACCGCAGCCCAAGGCCAGCGCCGGCTTGCACGGGCCGCCGGTGCGGCGCCAACCCCCGCATCGATCGCAATAAGGGTTAATGTTTCGCGCAGATCGCGGAAGGTCTGCCACCGCTCGTCGGGATCTTTTGCCAGGCAGCGGCGAACGACCCGATCGACGGAGGGCGGGAGCCCTTCGATAGGCGGGGGCTCGCTGCTGAGAATGGCGCCGACGGTCGCTGCGGGGTTGGCGGCCGCAAATGCCCGCCGTCCGGAGAGCATTTCATACAAGAGCGCGCCGAACGCGAACACGTCCGATCGCGCGTCGGCTGGCTTGCCTTCGAGGCGCTCCGGGGCCATGTAAGCCGGGGTGCCGGCAAACGTACGAGCATCGGCCAGGCTGACGGCCATGGTCTCCGTCACCTGCGTCGCGGCGCCATCCGTGCCGGCGACGTGCCGCGCCGCCAGACCGAAGTCGAGCAGCTTCGGACCGGATCTGGTCAGCATGACGTTGGAGGGCTTGAGATCGCGATGGAGGATGCCGGCCCGGTGCGCCGCGTCGACGGCGCCCGCGATGGCGGACGCGTACGCGAGGGCCTCCGGCAGCGGAATCGGACCGTGCTCCAGGCGCTGCGCGAGCGTTTCTCCAGAGAGGCGCTCCATAACCAGGAAGAACCGCCCCTCGTGCCGCCCGACGTCGTGCAGCACGCAGATGTTCGGATGGCTCAGCCGCGCGACCGCGCGCGCCTCGCGCTCCAGCGATCGCTCGCCTTCGGTGTCGTCCCCCGGTGCGGTCAGCACCTTGATAGCCACGGCGCGCCGCAGCCGCGTATCGACCCCTTCGTAGACGGTGCCCATCCCGCCGGCGCCGAGTGGCGTGCCGATTTCGTATGGACCGAACCGCGTGCCTATCTCGATGCTCATCGATGCTGGATTCGAACCCGGCCACCATACCAGATGGCGGTATCGCTCACGACTCAGAACGCCTGGCCAACATCACCCCGGTCACGCAGCGATGGAGCGAAGGGCTCCGACGCGCGCGGGAGCCAGATTTCCCTTGGTGTCGTCTAACCTATGAGCGTGACGTTCTCCCACAAGGCGGTGCCCCTTCTCCTCCTGTGCTCCGCGTGGGTCGTCGTGACCTCATCACCGGCATCAGCGCAACAGGCAGCCCCGGCCCCACCCGCCGCGCTCGAGCGCGTCAAGTCGCGGCTCGACCATCCGCCGGCGCGACGCCTGGCGCCGTCTGGTCCGTTGGAGCTCAGGCCGCTGTTCAAATCGAGGGTGGATCGGCATCCGTTTGTGCGCACGCTCGAACAGGATCTCCACAAGACATTCGACCTCAACGATCTGCAGCGGCAGTCAGCAGACTGGTCCTCTCGATGCTGCGGCCTGAATCTGGGCGCGCTGTTCAGGAGCGTCGACAAGGCGATGGACGAGCGACGCCTGCGCAAGACTCGCGAGCAGATCGCGCAGGAGCTCGCCTTCGTGGAAGCGGCAGCCGCCAGAGCCGAAGCTGAGAAGAAGCCAGCGGCCGTGGCGAAGTGAAGCCTTTCAGCCCACGCGATCGAGGCCCAATTCGCCCCACTTGACCTCCGGCCCGGCTTCTGGCACAACTGTGCCATGCTGGCCACCACCCGGGTGCTCATTGTCGAGGACGATTCGGACGCGCTCTGTGGTTACGTCGAGTTCCTGACCGCCGCCGGATTCGAAGCCACGGGACTCTCGAACGGCGCCGCCGCCCTGCTGCTGGCCCTCGACAATCCCCCGGGCGCGGTGGTGACGGACATTACGCTCCCCGGGCTGACCGGGTTCGAGCTGGCCGCCGCGCTCCGCGCCGATCCCCGCACCCGGCGCGTGCCGATCATCGGCCTCACCGCTCACTGGAACGCCGACGTGCACAGCCGCGCCCGTGATGCCGCCATGCAGGTGATGCTGTCGAAACCCTGCATCCCGGGTCACCTTCTCGCGGAAATCGAGCGGGTGCTGGCACGATCCCGCGCCCTCGACACCGTCAGTGCCGCGAGGCCGCGGCGGATGACACTGCCGACTCTTTCCATCAAGCTGGCGATCAGCCACCTGCCGCGACTCTCCGGACACCGCAGCTAGTACTCAGATCGCGAAATACCTCGGCATTCGACCGGCGCTGCATCCCGCGGTGCGGCGTTGCTCCTCCCTGACATACTCCCGGTATGCACGGTCGTGGCGCCTTGCAGCGCGGGCGCTTCACCGGTTTCGGTGCGCGAGCCATTTCGCGATCGGAGCACTAGCTCGGACGTCCCAGGCCCGCGGGCAAACTGCACTGCCCGGCCATCGAATCCCTCGACTTCATCGACCGTGCCGGTTGGATGGCAGACAACAGTCTGCCCTGGAGGCGTCTTTACGCAGGACAGGGCCGAAATTGGGCCACTTCTAGTGGCAGCGATTGTGCGAACAGGGCCGTATCTTCCCGGCTTCCTTGTATCGACATGCCTCAGGAGAGTATTCGAATGCGTACGTCAGCGACCTTATTTATCGGTGCCCTGATTCTCACAAGCGTCGCCGCCGTTGCCGAGGCACAGCCTGCGGGTGATTCGAACGGCCGCAAATACCGCGATCGAAGTCCCGCGGCCACGGGTCGTGCCGGCAGTGCCAGCATCACGGCGCGCATGCTGTACGGCATGGACGGCAACACCGACGTCGAAGTGACGACCGGCGAGCTGGACTCGACCGCCGTCCCCCCTGGTAACCTGAACAAGGTTCATCTCACCGCCTATGACTCGCTCGGCGAGGTCATGTTAGCGAAGATCTTCAACGGCCTGACGGGCGGCGGCTACTGGAAGGGCCGGTTCAGCGACTTCCGTCCCGGTCAGCCCTTCGAGGTCAAGGCGCACGTGCTCACCAGCGTGAAAAAGAACGATATGGTCACTGTCACCACGACCGTGCAGAAGCGGCCGGACCTCAGCGTTCACAACGTCGCCGCGCCGGCGCGCGTCCCCGTCAACACCACGGTGCAGGTCACCGCGATCATCACCGAGTTGAACGGCCAGGTCGGCGCCAGGACGGACTGCGTCCTCCTGGTCAACGACGCCGAAGTCGATCGCGCCTCGGCGATCTGGGTCGACAGCGGCGACTCCGTGTCGTGCGCGTTCTCCCACACCTTCACCACCGCCATGCAGGCGCGCCTCAAGGTCACGGCGCAGGGCGTCGTCCCCGGTGACTGGGACCTCGCCAACAACTCCGCCGAATCCACCATGGAGGTCTTCGTCCCCACGCCGGATTACGACGTGGTCGCCGCGAACGGGATCGTCTACGACTTGGACCGCGTCGGCTACCGCGAGTACGGCCGCTATTACCAGTCCACGACGGCGACCGGCTACGACTGGGTCTATGAAGACATCAGGACCGCGAGGAGCGACTCCTTCCAATACGCCGCGGCCAAGGCGAACTCGGGC
>JANPCT010000636.1:0-6604 GCA_031431095.1 Acidobacteriota bacterium
GGTGAAGCAGCTCCAGGCCCAGCTCGCGCCGGCGGCGCCGGCGACGACTCGGGTCTCGACGGTCGGCGGGCTCGTCGCTGCCGTGAAGGCTGGCGGCACGATCGAGGTGTCGCCAGGCACCTATGTGATCAACCTCGTGCTCGCCGCGCCGGTGACGCTGAGAGGGCCGTCCGACGTCGTGCTCGTCCCGGCGGACCCGCTGTCACCCACGGTGCTCGTCACCGGGAACGACATCGGCGTCACGGGCCTGACCATCCAGAGCGGGGCGCCTGACCGGGAGGCCGTCGTCGTCGGCAGCCTGAGCGCGACGTCGGCCGACGTGCAGCCGCACCGCGTGCGCTTCACCCAGGTCGCGGTGACAGCCAAGGCGGGCGGTCACCGGGGCTTCGCGCTGCACGGCGTCGACATCACGCTCGAGCGCGTCACCGTCACCGGGTTCTCCGAGAAGGGTCGGGACAGCCAGGCGGTGTGGATCTGCAACGGCCCTGGCCCTTACTCGATCATCGACAGCGTGCTCGAGGCCTCCGGCGAGAACATCCTCGTGGGCGGGGCGGACCCTGGCATTGTTGGGATGAACCCCGCCAACATTACGATCCGCGGCAACTTGCTGCGGAAGCCGGACACCTACAAAGGCATCGGCACCGTGAAGAACAGCTTCGAGCTGAAGACGGGGCTGCACGTCCTGTTCGAGGGGAACACGATCGATGGGAACTGGGCGGATGGGCAGGCGGGCAGCCCGATCGTGCTCACCGTCCGCAACCAGGACGGTGACTGCACCTGGTGCCAGGTCGACGACGTGATTATCCGGGGCAATACCGTGCGGCGGGCACCGCAAGGCTTCTCGGTGAACATCCTCGGCAGCGACAACGAGCACCCGAGCGCGCAGACGCAGACGATCCTGATCGACCACAACCTGTTCGTCGACGCCACGAACGGGATCCAGGTGGGCAACGGCGTGGCGACCCGCCTGACGGTCACGCATAACACCTGGCCGGCGATCACTGGAAAGGCCCTGTCCTTCCACCAGTCGAAGGCCCCGCGTGTCATCACGCCCTTGACGTTCGCGCGCAACGTGCTCCGGTCGGGCTCCTACGGCATCACGGGCAACGGCACCACCGTCATCGGCCTGCCGAGCCTTCTGGCCTTCTGCACCGTGACAGAGTTCACAGGGAACGTGATCGAGCGGACGGCGGAGCGGACGATTGCCTGGCCTCAGGGAAACACCTTGGTGGCGCCTGCCGGACTCGCCGCGCTGCTCGACCCGAAGACCTGGAAGCTGCTGAGCGGCGGGGCAGGGTACTGAGTCTCACTATCCGTGTTCCTCAGGACATGTTGAGATGCCAGGTACACGCGAGATCTACGAGCGGCTTCGGGCCGCCACTGTTATCCTTGCGCTGCCAGATTCTTCCCCGGCCTGGATGAACTGGACCGGCCAGAAGTTGTGATGAAGTCTGAGGAAAACGTGAGAAGGATGGTGGACGCGGGGAGGATCGAACTCCCGACCTCTGCATTGCGAACGCAGCGCTCTCCCAGCTGAGCTACGCGCCCCCACTATCGATTCGTCACATCGACCCGAACGCGCGAACCCAATGTTCCGGCCCGCTCGATGCTCTGAACGCGTAAGTCTACCATTGCGCGAATCATGGAGCAACGTCGCCGCTGTTCTATACTCGCGCGGATGGAGCCGCGCGCGAGGGTCAGACGCATCGGGGTGCTCACCGGCGGCGGCGATGCCCCCGGCCTCAATGCCGTCATCCGCGCCGTCGTCAAATCCGCCGCCACCTGCAATTGCGAGGTGTTCGGACTCGAAGACAGTTTTGACGGGCTGATTGAAGCCAACCGGTCGCGCCGCCTCGTCCCCAAGGACGTCACCGGGATCCTCCGCGTCGGCGGCACGATTCTCGGCACGACCAACCGCGGCAACCCGTTTCTCTATCCCATCGAAACTTCGGCCGGCACCAAGGACTACTCGGCGCGCTGCGTCGATATGTTTCACGAGATGAAACTGGACGCGCTGGTCGTCATCGGCGGCGACGGCACCCTCGCCATCGCGCATCAGTTCTCGAAGCTGGGTATCCCGCTCGTCGGCGTGCCGAAGACGATCGACAACGACATCGTGGAAACCACCAACACCTTTGGATTTGATTCCGCCGTCAGTTTCGCAACGGAGGCCATCGATCGCCTGCATGTGACCGCGGAGGCGCACCATCGCGTCATCGTCGTCGAGGTGATGGGGCGGTATGCCGGCTGGATCGCGCTGTATTCGGGCGTTGCCGGCGGCGCCGACGTCATCCTCATTCCCGAGATCCCGTACGACGTCGAAAAAATCGCGCGGTGCATCCGCGACCGCGATCACATGGGGGCGCGCTTCAGTATCGTGGTGGCGGCCGAAGGGGCGAAACCTCTGGGCGGCAAGGCGACGTTGCTGAAGCGCGCGGAGGGGGAGTTCGTCGAGCGGCTCGGCGGGGTCGCGGCCTTGCTCGCCGCGGAGCTGGAGACGCTGACCGGGAAGGAGACCCGCAGCGTCGTGCTTGGGCACCTGCAGCGTGGCGGAGCGCCGACCAGCTTCGATCGCATGCTCGCGACGCGGTTCGGGGCGCGCGCCGTCGAGTTGCTAATGGAAGGCACGTTCGATCACATGGTCGCCTTCCATCCGCCCGACATCGTCGCTGTCCCGCTCGCCAGCGTCGTCGGGCGGACCAGGACCGTGCCGCCGGAGTTCGATGTAATCCGCACGGCGCGGGCCATGGGGATTTCGCTGGGCGATTGACCGTATAATCGGCCGCCATGCGTTTTGTCTTCATCGGCGTCATTGCGTTGAGTCTCGGGGTGGCGGTTTCCGGGCAGGGCAGGGGCAGGGGCGCGGCTCCGCCTGGCCAGCCGCGTGGTCCGGCCGGCCAGCGCGGCAGCCCCCCCGTTAATCCTCAGACCGACCCACGCGCCCCGACCGCGCGCCGGCTCTGCGGTGTGTGCCATCCGTTCGAGACCATCGTCGCCATCCGGCGGACGAAGGCGCAGTGGGAGGCGACGGTCGAGAACATGATTGGTCGCGGCGCCCGAGGCACGAACGCCGAGTTCACCACGGTCATCGACTTCCTGTCGGAAGCCTACGGCTTGGGCGGCGGCGCCCCCGTGCGCATGGCCGCAGGCCCGGACGACAAGCCCCTCGTCGACCCGAGGGCGTCGGAGATGGGGACGCCGCTTTACGGCACGGAGTGCCTCGCCTGCCACGGCAAGGACGCGCGCGGCACGCCGGCAGGTCCCAACCTCGTTCGATCGCTGAACGTGCTCCACGACCGCTACGGCAATACGCTCGGGCCCTACTTGCGCACGTCGCATCCGCCCGTGCCGGTCGCCGGCAGGGGCGCCGCCGCCACAGGTCCGAAATTCGAGGCGCTCACGAACACGCAGGTCCTCCTGCTCGCGCACTTCCTGCGCGATCGGGTGAACGACACGTTGCGCGGCGCGCCGATGTTCAAGCCTGGCAACGTGCTGACGGGCGACCCGAAGGCCGGAGCGGCATATTTCAACGGTGAAGGCGCATGCACCCAATGCCATTCGCCGACCGCCGATCTCGCGGGCGTGGGCGCCAGGCTGGATCCGGTCGCCCTGCAGCAGCGGTTCCTCTTCCCGCAGACGGCGCGGCGGACCGGACCGGGCGCCAAGGTCGTCACTGTCACGGTGACGACCGAATCAGGCGAGACGCTGAGCGGGCCGCTGGAGCGCATGGACGACTTCACCGTCTCGCTGCGTGACGCCGCGGGCAACTACCGCAGTGTGCGCCGGACCGCCGGCACCCACGTCGTCAAGAACGATCCGTTCGCCGCCCACGTTGAGCTGTTGTCCCGCATCACCGACAAGAACATCCACGACGTCGTGGCGTATCTCGAGAGCTTGAAATGATCAGAGCCGCCCTCGTTCTGTCGCTCCTCGTGTGGACCCTCCAGGCGCCGTCAAAGGTCGATTCCGTCCCCACGGACGGCTGGCCGACCTACAACGGCGACTTCACCGGCCGCCGGTTCAGCCCGTTGACGAGGGTTAACGACCGCAACGTGAAAGCGCTGGGCCTCGGATGGAGTTATCGACTCTCGGCGCCCAACGCCGGGCCGATCAAGGGGACGCCGCTCGTGGTCAACGGCGTCGTCTACCTGACGGCGCCCGATCATGTCTGGGCGCTCGACGCGCGGACCGGCCGCGAGCTCTGGCACTTCGAGAACAAGTCCAAGGGCGGCATCCACATCGGGAACCGTGGCGTCGGCATTCGCGGGGACTCCGTCTTCGTCGCCACGCCCGATTGCCACCTCGTCTCGCTCAACATCAAGGACGGCACCGAGCGCTGGCGCAAGACCATCTGCGATCTGGATCTCTATTACTACGCCTCCGCGGCGCCCATCATCGTCGGCAACCACGTCATCGCCGGCGTCAGCGGTGACGACCTCGACGTGCCCGGATACGTTCAATCGCACGACGCGGACACCGGCGAGATGCAGTGGCGCTGGTACGTGGTGCCGCAGAAAAAAGGTGATCCCGGCTTCGACACCTGGCCCAACGAGGATATGGCGAAGCACGGCGGCGGCATGACCTGGCAGCCGCCGACCTACGATCCGGAGCTGAACCTGATCTACGTGACGACGGGCAACCCGCAGCCGGTCATCGCCTTCAAGAATCGCCCCGGCGCCAATCTCTTCACCGCCTCGATCGTCGCGCTGAATCCCGACGACGGGACGATGAAGTGGTACTTCCAGTCGTCGCCGAACGACACGCACGACTGGGACGCGACGCAGACGCCGGTGCTGTTCGACGCGGAATTCAACGGCCAGCCGCGCCAGCTGCTGGCGCAGGCCTCCCGCAACGGCAAGTTCTTCGTCCTCGACCGCCGCGACGGCGCCGCGCTCGTGACGTCCGATTACGTCGTCACCAACTGGGCCCTCGGGTTCGACAAGAAAGGGGAGCCGATCCCCAACCCGGCCAAGAACCCGATGGTCGACGGCGTGCTCGTGACGCCGAACCAGGGGGGTGCGACCAACTGGCCACCGCCAAGCTTCAGTCCGAAGACCGGACTGTTCTACGTCAGCGCCGCGCAGGCGTACAGCGTCTGGTACATCTACGACGCGGGCGATAATCCGCAAGGGTGGGGCGGCACCGATCGCGGCGGCTGGTCGCAGAACATGGTGCAGGCCGTCGACTACAAGACGGGCAAGGTTCGGTGGAGCCACAAGTGGGAAGGGGGCGGACTGTCGGGTCTCCTGAGTACGGCGGGCAACCTGCTGTTCACCGGTGACGGCTCCGGGACAAATTTCGTGGCGCTCAACGCGACGACCGGCGATCCCCTGTGGCACGCCGGCGTCCGCAGCAACGTGAGCAACGGGCCGATCACCTACACGCTCGACGGCCAGCAGTACGTGATGGTCGGAGCGGGAGACACGCTGTGGGCGTTCGTGATGAATGAATAGATCTTCCGCCTTCAGGCGGAACTCAGGACGTCGAGGTACTTCAGCGCGCCGCCGGTGTTGAAGACGACGACGGTGTCGGCTGGCTTCACCTCACCGCGGGCCCGCAGCATCTTCAGCGCCGTGAGGGCGGCGCCCCCCTCGGGTGCGGCGCTGATCCCTTCCCTCGCACCCATCTCGCGCATGTCCCGCACCATGTCGGCGTCACTGACCGCGAGTGCGGTGCCGTTGCTCTCGCGCACGGCGCGCAGGACGAGGAAGTCGCCGATGGCCTTGGGCACGCGCAGGCCGTCGGCAACGGTGCGCGCGTTGGGGAACATCTCGGAACGCTCGGCTCCCTGCTCGAACGCCCGCACGATCGGCGCGCAGTGCTCGGCCTGCACCGATACCATCCGCGGGCGAGCGCCCGCCGCCTTCCAGCCGATGGCTTCCATTTCCGCGAACGCTTTCCACATCCCGACCATGCCAGTCCCGCCGCCAGTCGGATAGATGATCCAGTCGGGGAAGTGCCAGTCGAGTTGCTCACCGAGCTCGTAGGCCATGGTCTTCTTGCCTTCAATCCGGTACGGCTCCTTGAGTGTGGACACGTCGTACCACCCGAGAGGCTTGCCGGTCTCGGCGGCAATCCGGCCGGCGTCGGTGATCAGGCCGTCGACCAGGGTGACGTCGGCGCCATAGAGCTCGCACTCGCGGATGAACGGGACCTTCACGTCTTTCGGCATGAACACCCTGGCGCTCAGTCCGGCGGCCGCCGCATACGCGGCCATCGCATTGGCGGCGTTGCCGGCGGATGGAATCGACAGGGTCTTCGCGCCGAGGAGCGCGGCCTTGGTCACCGCGGCGGCGAGTCCTCGCGCTTTGAACGAATTGGTGGGGTTGAGCGATTCGTCCTTGACAAACAGTCGCGAGAGCCCGAGATCAGCCCCCAGCCGCCGCGCATGGATCAACGGCGTCCAGCCTTCGCCGAGCGTCAGCGGCTCTTCGCCGTCGAGCAGCGGCATCAGTTCGCGATAACGCCACATGTTCGCGGCGCGTCCCGCCAGGGTGTCTTTCGTCCAGGCCCTCGCCGCCTGCAGGTCGTAGCGCGCGAGCAACGGCATGCCGCACGTGCAGAGATGCTGTTCGATGCGCGGGTCGTAGGGCGCCGCGCCGCA
>JANPCT010000637.1:0-2449 GCA_031431095.1 Acidobacteriota bacterium
CCGGCGAACTTCGCCGGGCGCGTAGGAGCGTTCACCGGGGAGGTGTCCTACCAGCTGTTTGGCTATGCCGCTTACCTGCTGCCGCTCGTCCTGGTGGTCATCGGCTGGCATTACTTCTGGTGCCGGACGCTCGACGCGGCCTACACGAAGCTGGCGGGATCGGTGCTCCTCGTCGGCTGCATTTCGTCGTTCCTGTCCCTGGCCTTCGGGGTGCTCGAGGTCAGCGGCAAGGAGTTTCGCGCGGGCGGCTACGTCGGCGATCGGCTCGCCGCGCTGCTCGCCGAGTACCTCAATCGCACCGGCTCGATCATTCTGATTCTCACGCTGCTGTTCGCGGCCATCATCCTCTCGACGCAGTTCTCGTTCGGCCGGCTCTTCTCGGTGCTGTCGCAAGCGGCGCGCGACCGGTGGACCGCGGTCCGCGCGTCGATGGCGCAACGCCGCGACGAGAAACAGCGGGACAGGCAGCGCCAGGAAGTGCTCAAGAAGCACCTGGGCAAATCAAAGGACGCGACGGATACGAAGGAGGCGAAGGAGCTGCCCGGGGTCACGTCCCCGGACGGCCGATCCAGGCCCGCCATGGCTGGCGCGCCCAGTGCCAGGTCTGCGACGAAGGACACCGCGGGCGCGTCGAGAGATCCGTTGGCTTCTTCCGATCAGCCGCCGGCTGCTCACCGTTCGAAGACGGCGGCCATGGTCTCGGCCGCGGCCGCGGCTCTGCGCGCCGCGTCATCCAAGCCGACGCCGCCGCCCCCGATCAAGCGCCCGGCGCCGGTGCTGGCCATGGAGCACTCGCTCCCGCTCTCGGATGCCGACAAGTCGCCGGTCGAACGGAAGAAGGGAACGTTCACGCTGCCACCGAACGCGCTGCTCGATGCACAAAAGCCGGAACAGAAGATCGACGAGCGCCAGTTGATGGACGGCGCGCGCCTGCTCGAGGAGAAGTGCCGCGAGTTCTCGGTCGAAGGAACGGTCGTCCAGATCCATCCAGGCCCGGTCGTGACGACCTACGAGTTCAAGCCGGACGCCGGCGTGAAGTACAGCAAAATCACCGGCCTGGCCGACGACCTCTGCCTGGCCATGCAGGCCGAGTCGGTCATCATCGATCGCATCCCCGGCAAGTCCACCGTCGGCATCCAGATCCCCAACGCCAACCGCGAGCAAATCTCGCTCCGTGAACTGCTCGAGTCCGATGCCTATCGCCGTTCGACCTCGAAGCTGACGCTCGCCATGGGCAAGACGATTCACGGCGAGCCGTTCCTCACCGATCTCGCGACCATGCCGCATCTGCTGATCGCCGGCTCCACGGGCGCCGGCAAGTCGGTCAGCGTCAACGCGATGATTACCAGCATCCTGATGCGCGCGACGCCCGACGATGTGCGCTTCATCATGGTGGACCCCAAGCGTCTCGAGCTCGGCATGTACGAGGACATCCCGCATCTGCTCACGCCGGTCGTCATGGATCCGAAGCTCGCGGCCAACGCGCTGCGCTGGGCGGTCCGTGAGATGGAGGAACGCTACAAGACCCTGGCCGCGTTCGGCGTCCGCAACATCGAGCAGTACAACCGCAACGTGCGGGCGATGCAGGAGGAGAAGAAGGGCGAGCCGGTCATCGACGACAAGGGCAACGAACTCAAGACGCTGCCCTTCATCGTCGTGCTGATCGACGAGCTGGCCGACCTGATGATGGTGGCGGGCAACGAGGTCGAGGAATCGATCGCCCGGCTGGCGCAGATGGCCCGCGCCATCGGCATCCACCTGGTGCTCGCGACCCAGCGGCCCTCCGTCGACGTCATCACCGGTCTGATCAAGGCGAACATGCCGGCGCGCGTTTCCTTCCGCGTGACGTCGAAGATCGATTCCCGCACCATCCTCGACGGCAACGGCGCGGAGCAGCTGCTCGGCAAGGGGGACATGCTGTATCTGCCGCCCGCCTCTTCCCGTTTCGTGCGCCTCCACGGTCCGTACATCTCGGAACAGGAGAGCGCCCGGCTGGCGAGCTTCCTGCGCAAGCAGGGCAAGCCGACCTACGACACGACCGTCACCGCGGACGAAAAGGGCAACGCGCAGGAGCACGCCGAGTTCGACAAGGACGAGCTGTACGACGAAGCGTCGCGCATCGTGGTCTCGAGCGGCCAGGCGTCGATCTCGTACCTGCAGCGGCGGTTGAGAATCGGCTTCAGCCGCGCCGCGCGGCTGGTCGACATGATGGAGATGGACGGGCTCGTCTCGGCCGCGGCGGGCGGCAAGCCGCGCGAGGTGCTCGTCAAGAAGGAATATTTCGAAGAAGTGGATGCGCAGCTTCGATAGGCGGTTCCCTATGAAACACGCAATCCTTACGGCGATCGTGCTGCTGTCCGGCGTTCTGCCCGCCTTCGCCGAGGCTCCCGCCTTCGCTGACGCTACGGCGGGCAGGCCGGGCGCGGAAGGCCCGCGCGACATGTACAAC
>JANPCT010000638.1:0-1610 GCA_031431095.1 Acidobacteriota bacterium
CAGGCTGGCGCCGCCGGCCGGCGCCACCACGATTTCCGGTGAGCCGTCGGTGACGCGCACGCCCGAGCGGACGGCCTCATGACGGCGGATGATCTCGGCGAAGCTCTTGTCGAGCGCCGCAAGATCAAGCGGGCCGCGCAGCCGCACTGCGCCGGCGATGTGATACGCCGCACCTTCGGGATTGAGCTGGTGCACGAACCACAGCCGCTCCTGCGCGAACGAGAGCGGTGTGCCGGCGCTCCGGTCGGCGGCGACGAGCGGCGGCAGCGCGGGCGCCCCGGTGCCGGCCGCGTGCAGCGATCCGGCCAGCGCGGCGATCGTCGGCATCTGGAAGATGCGGCGGAGCGGCAGCTCGAGCCCGGTGGCGGCGCGCACGCGCGAGGCCACCTGCGTCGCCCGCAGCGAATGGCCGCCGAGCTCGAAGAAGTTGTCGTGGATGCCGACGGTCGCCAGCCCGAGCACGTCGCACCAGATGCCCGCAAGCACCTCTTCGATCGGGGTGCGCGGCGCCACGAAGGGCACGCGCGCGTCGGAACGCGACCCGTCCGGGGCGGGCAGCGCCTTCCGGTCGATCTTGCCGTTCGGGGTCAGCGGCCACGCGTCCATCGTGACAAGCGCCGACGGCACCATGTATTCCGGCAGGCTCTCGCGCAGATGGCTCCGCAGATCCGCAGCAGGCGGCCCCGCGTCCGCCGGCACGACATAGCCGACGATGCGCCGATCGCCGGGCGCATCCTCGCGTACGAGCGCGACCGCGTCGGCGACAGCGGGATGCTGCCGCAGCACGGCTTCGATCTCACCCAGCTCGATGCGGAAGCCGCGCACCTTGACCTGGTGGTCGGCGCGGCCGAGGCATTCGACCCGGCCGTCCTCGCGATACCGCGCCAGATCGCCGGTCGCGTACATCCGCTCGCCAGCGGCGCCGAACGGATTCGGCACGAACTTCTCTGCAGTCAGATCGGGGCGGTTCCAGTAGCCGCGCGCCAGGCCGTCGCCGCCGATATAAAGATGCCCCTGCACGCGCGCCGGCACCGGCTGTAGCGCGTCATCCAGGATGAAGAGCTGCGTGTTGGCAATCGGGCGGCCGATGCTCACGGGGGCGACGCCGGGGGTAATCGGCTCGACCGAGGACCAGATGGTCGTTTCGGTCGGGCCGTAGAGATTCAGGAGCGCCGCGCCGCGCCCGGCGAGCGCATCCGCCAGATCGCGGGACAACGCCTCGCCGCCGCAGAGCATGTGGAGTCGATCGCGGCCCGCCCAGCCCGATTCGATCAGCATGCGCCAGGTCGCGGGCGTGGCCTGCAGAAACGTGGCCGCGGCCGCGTCGAGCAGCGCCGCGAGCGCCTGCGCGTCGGCTGCCGTGTCGCGGCTGGCGACGACGACTTCCGCACCGGTGATGAGCGGCAAATAGATTTCGAGTCCGGCGATGTCAAACGAGATGGTCGTGACCGCGACCAGGCGATCGTCCGCCGTCATCTGCGTGTCGCGGACCATGGACTGCAGGAAGTTGACCGCGGCGCGATGCGGGATCGCGACCCCCTTCGGCCGGCCGGTCGAACCCGAAGTGTAGATGACGTACGCGAGATCGGTGGCCGCCGGGCGGCGCGCCC
>JANPCT010000639.1:0-5245 GCA_031431095.1 Acidobacteriota bacterium
GGCCGCCACATCGCCGCGTCAGGAATGTAGACCGGGGTGAAGCCGGCGGGCATGACGCCGACGATCTCGTGGCTCTCGCCATTGATCGGGATCGAGCGGCCGATGACGCCGCGGTCCCCGCCGAACCGCCGCATCCACAGGCCGTGGCTGAGGACGACCACGCGCGGCGCGTTCGGGATGTCGTCGGATTCGGCGAATGCGCGGCCGAGCGCCGGCCGCGTGCCGGCGACGTCGAAGTAGTCGACCGTCGCCTGCTCCCCGGCCAGCGACTCGGGCATCTCGCCGCCGGCGACGCTCGCGCTCCAGCCGCGGATGCTCGTGAGGCTCTGGAAGACGTCGGTCTGCGCCTTCCAGTCGAATTGCTGCGACGGGCCGGTCCACTCCGTCGCCGGGCCGCCGCGGGCGCGCAGGTCCTGCCACACCATCACCAGGCGTTCCGGGTTCTGGTAGGGTAGGGGCCTCAGCAGGATCCCCGCGACGATGGAGAAAATTGCCGTGTTGGCGCCGATGCCGAGGGCCAGCGCCGCGACCGCCGCGGCGATGGGTCCCGGGGCTCGCCGCCACGAGCGCAGAGCGTAGCGAACGTCCCGGAGCAGCGCGTCCAAGTGACGAGGCTATCTGCCGGTTGTGAAGATTCCATGAAGGAAACGCCGGCACCAGCGCGCGAGCGTCTAAGCGTCTCGATGAGATCCCGCGTCCTCGTCGTCGAGGACAACGCCCGCACGCAGGAAGCGATCGCGCTCTACCTGCGGCATGCCGGCTACGATGTGGATCTCGCCGGCACGGGGCCGGACGCGCTCGCATGCGCGGCGCAGAACTCACCGGACCTCATCGTGCTGGACCTGATGCTGCCGGGTCTCTCGGGACTCGATGTGTGCCGCGCCTTGCGGGAGCGCACCGACGTGCCGATCATCATGGTGACGGCCCGGGCGACCGAGGCAGACAAGCTCGAAGGGCTGCGCTCCGGCGCGGACGATTACCTGACCAAGCCGTTCAGCCCGAGGGAACTGGTCGCCCGCGTCGGAACCGTCCTGCGCCGGGCCCGCCCGGGCCCGCGTATCATTCGTGCCGGGGGGGTCGAGATCGACCTCACGTCGCGCCAGGTGCGCCGCGACGGCGCCGGCATCCAGATGACGCCGGCGGAGTTCCGTCTTCTCGAGGTGCTCGCGTCGAGTCCCGGACGCGCCTGGACGCGTGCCGATCTCGGCGAGCGTGCCTTCGGCCTCGCCTACGACGCGCTCGATCGCACCATCGATGCGCACGTGATGAACCTGCGGCGAAAGCTCGAGCGCGATCGCGCCCGGCCCGATCTGATCCAGACGGTGTTCGGCATCGGCTATCGCTTCCGCGCTGCCGAGGAGGGTTCGTCCGGCCCCAGCTCCGATTCGAGTGGCAGGCGCGATGGTTAGCCTGCGCATTCGCGTGTTCGTGACGGTGGCTGCCGTCCTGGCGGCCGCGACGGTGGCGTCGAGTTTTCTCTCGCGCCGCGCCACGCTCGTGGAGGAACGCGAATTCGCCGGACCGCGCCGGTTGCCGCCCGTCACCGGCGTCGCGGATGAAATCCAGGCGGCGTATTCCGCTGGAGGCTGGCGCAACACCACGCCGGCGCTGAGGACGATTGGCGCCAGGCTGGAACACCGGCTCCTCGCACTCGATGCCGCCAATCGTCCGGTCGCCGGATCGTCCGACGAACTGCTGTCGGCTGAAGTCCTCGCGGCGACCCCCGAGGGAGACTTATCACTCAGGACAAGTCTGGACGGCACGGTGGCGAAGCTGGAGATGCGCGGCGCCGCCGCGATCTCCGTTCGAGACGCCGAGGGACTGGAAGCGGGTCGCGTCTACGTTTTGCCGCCCGACCGCGGTGTCCCGTCGATGCAGCGGCCGATGATTCCAATCTGGATTGCCTCGACGATCGGGACCGCAGCGCTGGCGCTGCTGCTGGCGTTTGCGTTGTCGGGCCGGATTCTGCGTCCGGTGAGCGAGCTCACGGCCGCAGCGCACCGGATGCGGCAGGGAGACCTGTCCGCGCGGGTGGTGCCGAAGGGTGACGACGAGATTGCGCGGCTCGGCCGGGCTTTCAACGAGATGGCCGAACGGCTCGCGCGGACCGAACAGACCAAGCGCCAGATGGTCAGCGACGTCGCGCACGAGTTACGCTCGCCGGTGACCAACCTGCGGTGCGGGCTGGAGGCGATCCAGGACGGTCTCGTCGCGCTCGATCGTAGCCGCGTCGACGCACTGCACGGCGAAACGCTTCTCCTGCAGCGGCTGATTGCGGACTTGCAGGATCTCGCGCTCGCGGACGCGGGCGGTGTGGCACTGGATCTTCAGCCCGTCAATGTTGCCGAAACAGTCCGCCGTGCCGCTGGCGCGGATCGCGATGGTCCGGCCGCGCATGTGTCGATCGATCCGGACGCCGCTACCCTTACGGCGGACGCGGTCCGCTTCGAGCAAATCCTCCGCAACCTGATCGACAACGCGCGGCGCCACACCCCCGCCGACGGCCGGGTCGATGTCAGTGCGAAGCGGGACGGCGGGATGGTGCGAATCGCGGTGACAGACACGGGTTGCGGCATCGACGCCAAGCACCTGCCGCACGTCTTCGATCGCTTCTACCGTGCCGATCCGTCGCGGGATCGCGCGACGGGCGGCGCCGGGCTTGGGCTGGCAATCGCCCGCCGCCTTGCGGAGGCGCACGGCGGCACGGTCACCGCGGCAAGCGAAGGGCAGGGCAGGGGCGCCACCGTGACGGTCCACCTTCCTGCCACGGAACATCCTTGACGCCCACGACGAGCGGCCTTCTGGTCCTGACGCACGTGTCGCGTCCCGACGAGCTCCATGACGAGGAAGTCCACGCCCTCGGACTCTCAGTCGTGAGCGGCAGGAGCAATCTGGCCCGGCGGGCGCATAATGGGCCGCGAGGTGAGCGAATGATCCACGTCGCGCTCGTGACTCTGCTTGCAGGCCTGCTTCTGATCGGGCCACGGCTCGGAGCCGTCGCCCCCGCGGAATTTCGCGACCTGTTCAACGGCCGCGATCTCGCCGGATGGGTCAACGTCAACACGGCCGAGGACACCTGGCGGGTCAAGGACGGGCTCCTGATCTGCTCCGGCCATCCCATCGGTGTGATGCGCAGCGAGCGTCAATATGAGAACTTCATACTCCACATCGAGTGGATGCACACCGAGCCCGGAGGCAACTCCGGCGTCTTCATCTGGAGCAGCGCCGTGCCCGACGCGCAGTCGCGCCTGCCGAACGGCGTCGAGGTCCAGATGCTGGAGCTCGACTGGCCGAAGCTGAATACCCGCGACGGCCGGGTGCCGCCGATCGCCTACGTCCATGGCGAGCTGTTCGGGGTCGGTGGGGTCAGGACCGTCCCCGACAATCCCCGCGGCGAGCGCAGCATGTCGATCGAGAACCGCGCCAAAGGGCGGGGCGAGTGGAACACCTACGACGTCGTCGCGGTCGACGGCGTGATCAAGCTCGCGGTGAATGGCGTCTTCGTCAACGGTGTCAGCGGCGCGACGCAGAAGAAGGGTTACCTGTGTCTCGAGTCTGAAGGCGCCGAGATCCATTTTCGCAACATCCGGATCATGGAGCTGCCGCCCGGGACGGGATCAAATGTCTCTGACGGCCGGCCACCCCTCGACTGAGGCCGCGGGCATCACGCCGCGCACGCATGCGTTTCCGCCCGCCTGCCGCCCCGTCCTACACAGTCCCGACAGGTTCGCGGCGCGCCACCGGCTTCAGGAACGGCATCAGCGCGCGCAGCTTCGCGCCGACTTCTTCGATCTGGTGCTGCTGCTCGCTCGCGCGGGTCGCGTTGAACCACGGGCGCCCGTTCTTGTCCTCGGCGATCCAGTTGCGCGCGTAGGTGCCGTCCTGGATCTCGCGCAGCATGCGGCGCATCTCGTCGCGCGTCTCCTGCGTGATCAACCGGCGTCCGCCGGTGTAGTCGCCGTGTTCCGCGGTGTCGCTGATCGAGTAGCGCATGTAGCCAAGGCCGCCCTGGTACATCAGGTCGACGATCAGCTTCAACTCGTGGAGGCACTCGAAGTAGGCGACCTCGGGCTGGTAGCCGGCCTCCGTCAACGTGTCGAAACCCGCCTTCACCAGGGCGGTGACGCCGCCGCACAGGACGGCCTGTTCGCCGAACAGATCGGTCTCCGTTTCCTCCGCGAACGTCGTCTCGATGACTCCCGCGCGAGTGACGCCGATCGCGCGTCCGTACGACAGCGCGACCGCCTTGGCGGCGCCGCTGGCGTCCTGGTGCACGGCAAGCAGCGCCGGCGTGCCGGCCCCTTCTTCATATAACTCGCGGACGCGGTGCCCCGGTGACTTGGGGGCGATCATCGACACGTCGATGTTCTCCGGCAGGTCGAGCGTGCCGAAGCGGACGTTGAAGCCGTGTGCGAACATCAGCGTCTTGCCGGCTTCGAGGTGCGGCTGAATGGCCTCGCGGTACAGCTTGGCCTGAGCGGTATCCGGGACGAGGACCATGATGACGTCGGCCCACGCGCACGCCTGCGCGGGGTCGAGGACCTCGAGGCCATGGGCCTGCGCCTTGGCGCGCGACTGGCTCGTGGCCGGCAGCCCCACCTTGACGGTGACGCCACTGTCCTTGAGATTCAGTGCGTGTGCATGTCCCTGCGAGCCGTAGCCCAGGATGGCGACTTTGCGCGCCTTGATCAACGACAAGTCAGCGTCCGCGTCGTAATACACCCTCGCAGCCATCACACCCTCCCGATCAGTTAGTTGCAATCGATTTCCGTCGCTGTCAAGGCTTACGGTTGAAAACTCGACAAAGACCACGAGTCATGGAGATCTCCGCAGGGTCGTCGTGTTCTTTGTGCGCTTGCGTCGCTACACCGAGAACGACACGCCGTGCGCCGCTTCCACTTCGACGATCGCCGGACGCGGCGCTTCGACGAAGGATCCGCGATCCATGGCCACGCGTCCGGTGCGCACCATCTCCAGGACGCCGTAGGGACGCAGCACTTCGAGCAGGCCGTCCACTTTGGCTTCAGATGCGCAGATTTCCACGACCAGCGAGCCTGGCGCCACGTCGACGACACGGCCACCGAACACATCCGCGAGCTGCATGACGGCCGCCCGCCCATCGTGACTGGCGCTGACCTTGATCAGGGCGAGATCGCGCACGACCGCCGGACGGTCGCTGAGGTCATCGATGCGCACGACCGGGACGAGCTTGTCGAGGTGCGCGCGCAGCCGCGCCGCGCCGCCG
>JANPCT010000640.1:0-3116 GCA_031431095.1 Acidobacteriota bacterium
CGGAGCGGCTGCACAAGCCGCTGGTCGGACTGACGCCGGGGGCCGAGCGGCTCCTCGGCGCCGCCGACTGGGACGGCAATGTGCGGGAGCTGAAAAACGTCATCGAACGCGCGTGCATCATGGCCGACGGCGACGTCATCACGGAGCGCGAGCTTGCCGTCGGCATGCCGACGCTCCCGCCACCGGGCCGGATCTCGCCGCCTGTTTCAGGCGCCGGACAGCTCGCCGGCCAGGGACCGTCCGACGATCTTCTCGTCACGGTCGAACGGGAGCACATTCAGCGCGCGCTCCTGCGCGCGAATGGCAACAAGAAGGCTGCGGCACGCATGCTCGGCCTGAGCCGCCGCGCCCTTTACCGCCGTCTGGAGAGATTGAATCTCGGCGACACGATCAGCCGGCGCCGGGATCCGTCGCTCGAGGCGGTGAGCGCCTGAGTGCGGTTCGCGGCGCCTGCTGTGCGTCCCTCGCACACCGGCACGCACACCCCCGTGCAGCAGGTGGTTGCCGGCGAGGGGTTTTCCAATGCGCCACTGGCTGACGCCTTGCACAGGACAAGCCGTCATGGAACACCCACTCGACGTTCTCGGAGCGATGCCGCGATGTGCGCCGGCGTCGGTGCTCGTCGTCGACGATGAGGCCGGCATCCGCGACTTGATGGCGCGGTGGCTGGCGAGCGGCGGCTACGACGTGCGGACGGCCTGCAGCGCCGAAGAAGGATTGCAGCGCGTCCACGATCGCGCCCCCGCCGTGGCGCTCTGTGACGTGAGAATGCCCGGGCACGACGGTCTGTGGCTGGCGCAGCAAATCCGGCACGACGCGCCGGAAACGGCGGTCATCATCGCGACCGCCTTGCCCGCCGTCGGCACCGTCGTGACCAGCCTGCGCCAGGGAGTGATCGACTGCCTGACGAAGCCTTTCGATCGCGACCGCCTGCGGGAATCGGTGGGGCGCGGGATCGAATGGCACAGGTCCGCGCGCGACCTACGCCGGTGGCGCGAGACGCTCGAGAGCGAGCTCGATCGACGCCGCGCCCGGCTGGGAGAGGCCTTCTGTGACATCAAGGTCGAGGACGACGCGACGCTCGACCGCCTGCTGTCTTCCTTGACCGCCGCCGATCCTGAAGCCTACGCCCACGCCTACCGCGTCGCGGCGCTCGCGGCAAGCGTCGGCGTCGCCATGCATCTCGGTGCGGCGGACCTGGCCGCCCTCGAGCGCGGCGCGCTCCTGCATGACATCGGCAAGCTCGCCATGCCGGAGGCGCTGTTGCGCAAGCCCGCTCCGCTGACGGGCGACGAACAGGACGTCATCCGCCAGCACCCGCAGATCGGCGCCGACCTGCTTGCCGAGGTGCCGTACCTCACCGCGGCGGCGGAGCTGGTGCGTGATGCACGGGAGCGCATCGACGGGCTCGGCTACCCGAACGGCACGCATGCCTCGGACGTGGCCCTCGGCGCGCGCATCATCGCCGTCGCCGACGCCTTCGATGCCATGACGCGGCCACGTCTGTTCCGCGACGCCGTCGGGCCGGGCGCGGCGCTTGCCGAGTTACAGCGCTGCGCGGGGACGCAGTTCGATGGCGAAGTGGTGGCGATGTTCAAGCGGGTCGTGCAGTTCTGAGCGCGATGCGGTTTGGGCCGGGACGGCGAGGCGGTGCTCAGGAGGTGCGGTGACGCGGGATTCGTGGCACAATCCACGTATCCGTGCCCGACTTTGAGCCCGTCATCGGCCTCGAGATTCACGCGCAGCTGCTGACCGACACCAAGATCTTCTGCGGCTGCTCCACCCGGTTCGGCGCGGCGCCCAATACCGCGTTGTGCCCCGTCTGCGCCGGCCTGCCCGGCGCGCTCCCCGTGCTCAATCGCCGGGCCGTCGAACTCGCGACACGCGCGGCGCTCGCCCTTGGCTGCGAAGTCCACCCGGAATCAGTGTTCGCCCGCAAGAACTACTTCTATCCCGATCTTCCCAAGGGCTATCAGATCTCCCAGTACGATCGCCCGCTCGCCACGCGCGGCGCCATTGCATTCGCGGCCGACGGCCGCACCGTCCGCGTTGGCATTACCCGTGTGCACATGGAAGAAGACGCGGGCAAGTCCCTGCACGATGGCCTGGCGGACTCCTCGCGCTGGACGCATCTCGATTTCAATCGCAGCGGCGTTGCGCTGATCGAGATCGTGACCGAACCCGATTTGCGATCCGCGGCGGACGCCGCGGAGGCGTTCAGCCGCGTCCGCGAAGTGCTGGTCGCGCTCGGCGTGAACGACGGCAACATGGAAGAGGGCAGCCTGCGCTGCGACGCCAATGTCTCGGTGCGTCCGGCCGGCACCGCGGCCTTCGGCGTCAAGACGGAGCTCAAGAACCTCAATTCGTTCCGCCACGTCCAGCGCGCCATCGAATTCGAGATCGCGCGTCATGTCCAGGCGCGCCTGGACGGCTCGGCGATCGCGCAGGAAACCCGCCTGTACGACCCGGCCGCCAACCGGACGACGGTGATGCGCACAAAGGAAGAGGCTGACGACTACCGCTACTTTCCCGAACCTGACCTTCCGCTGCTGACGCTGTCGCGCGTCTGGATCGACGAGGTTCGCGCCGCGCTGCCGGAATTGCCAGATGCCAGACGCCGGCGCTTCGTCGAGCACTATCACGTCCCTGAGTACGACGCCGGCGTGCTGACGCAGTCGATGCCCCTCGCCGACTACTTCGAGAAGGTCGCCGGGGCCGCCGGCAATCCGAAGGCCGCCAGCAACTGGATCATGGGCGCGCTGACCGCGAAACTGAACGAGACGCGCGGTTCGATCGACCACACGCCTCTCGCGCCCGAACTGCTCGCCGAGCTGATCGTCCTGATCGACAACGGCACCCTGACGGGACCGATTGCGAAGGACGTCTTCGAAAAGATGTATGCCTCCGGCCGGCGCGCCGCCGAGATCGTCGCCGCCGAAGGACTCGCCAAGATCGACGACCCTGCGGCGATCGACGCCATCGTGGCCGGGGTCCTCGAAACCCTCGCTGGACCGGTCTCCGAATATCGCGCCGGCAAGACCAAGACCTTCGGGTTCCTCGTCGGGCAGGTGATGAAAGCGGCGGCGGGGAAAGCCGATCCCGCCCGTGTCCACGAC
>JANPCT010000641.1:0-1668 GCA_031431095.1 Acidobacteriota bacterium
CCGACGACCTCGCCGCGGCCGCGGAGGAGACCTCCTCGTCGATCAACGAGATGGCCGCGTCGATCGAGCAGGTGGGTGCGATGACGGAGCGTCTGGCGACGGCGGTCGAGCAGAACTCGACGTCGATCGAACAGATGTCGCGATCGGTCCAGCACGTCGCGCAGAGCGGGGCGCGTATTTCCGACGTGACGCGGGACGCCGCCGCGACCGCGACCGAAATGGAGCGGTCGATCCAGTCGGTGTCGGCACTGGCCCGCCAGGCGGACGAAGTCACGCGCCGGGTCGCCCGTGATGCGGAAGAAGGCGGCGCCAGCGTCCAGCGTTCCATCCAGGGCATCACCCGCATGCGCGATTCGATGGCGCAGTCGGCCGGGGTCATGCGCGAGATGGGCAAGCGCACCGGCGACATCACGACGATCGTCGACACCATCAACCTGATCGCGGAGCGCACCAATCTGCTCTCGCTCAACGCCTCGATCGAAGCGGCGCGCGCCGGCGATGCCGGCCGGGGCTTTGCGGTGGTGGCGGAGGAGATCCGTAACCTGGCGGACCGCTCCGCCAAGGCGACATCGGACATCGCCGGCATCATCAAGGCGCTGCAGGAAGTCGCGCAGGATGCGGTGTCGGCGGCCAACGACGGTCTCCGCGTCGCCGACGACAGCAACACCCTGGCGGAGACCGGCGCCTCGGGCCTCAAGAAGATCCTCGCCGGGGTCAGCGAAACCGTGACGCTGGTCGGCCGGATCGCCGTGGCCACCGGTGAGCAGCGCACCGCCGGGCAGTCGGTCGTCACCGCGATCGCGGCCACCACCGATCAGGCGAAGCTCATCGCCACTTCCACCGCCGAGCAGGCGACCGTGGCGGCGGGCATCGTCCAGTCGACAACGCAGATGCGGAAGATCGCGCAGGAAGTGACCAAGGCGATCGCCGAGCAGACGCGCGCCTCGCGCGACATCATCAAGGCGGCGCAGAGCACGACGCGCTTCGCCGTGCAGGTGCGCAAGGCGACCGCGGAGCAGGCCAAGACCGCGTCGGAAATCGCGCAGGCAACCGAGTCCATGCGCCGCGGCGCCGCGGCGACGACGCGGGCGGTGGCGGAGCAGGCGCAGGCGGCCGACGAAATCGTCCGCGCGGCCGATGCGATGAATCGTCTGATCGGCTCGGTCAGCCGCGCCATGGCGGAGCAGACGCTCGCCGGGACGGAGATCTCCAAGGCGTCCGAGTCGATGCGGCTGCAGGCCGACCAGGCCGCGAAAGCCCTCAAGGAACAGGCGCGCGCGATGCAGGACATGTCCGGCGCCGCGGCCAATACCGCCAGCCAGATCAAACAGATCACGCGCACCAACCGCGATCATTCGCTGGGCGCGGCCGCGGTGATCACGGAACTCTCCGAGCTGCGACGCATCACCGATCGCAACGCCTCGGGCGTCAAGCAGACGAAGATGACGACCGCTGACCTGCTGCGCTATGCCGAAGCGCTCACCACCGTCGTCGACGATCTGCAGTCGCCGGGTAACGGGACCAACGGCCGGCCGGCGCGGACCAACGGGCATTGAATCCAGCGATTGGCATCGTCACGGTTGATGCCGGCCTGAAGGTTCGTACCTGGGACGACTGGGTCGCGCTCGCCACCGGGATCACGGCGGCCGCCGCGCGCGGCCGCCCGCT
>JANPCT010000642.1:0-15090 GCA_031431095.1 Acidobacteriota bacterium
GAGGGCACGCGCCATGGTGACGAGCGCGTCGCGCTGTGCCGGCGTGGCGCGCTGATCGATACGGAGCGCGCTCCGGACTTTCGTCGGGGCGGCGCCGCCGAGCTCGTGGGTGCCGAGGTTGTTGTCGCCGGCGACGACCGCCACGATGGCGAGGCCGTCGAGCGACACGCCGTTGACCTGTCCACGGCCGACCCGCCACGCGAGAATCGCCTCGCGGCCCGCCGCTTCACCTTCGCTGCCGTTGATACAGCCGCCGGTGAACACTTCGGCCGTCCGCGCCTCGACGTAGTCGCCGGAGATCGCGGTGGAGCCGTTCGCCGCAAGGCCAGCCGCCGCGAGAACGATCGCCGCCAGTATGAAAGCTGTGTTTCGCATAACGCTATTTTACCCCCGGTCGCCGGGTTCGTGACACACGGCAGAGCCTGGCCCTGCGCTTCACCGTCCAGCGCACCCCGACCATTCGGCGCCTAATGTTCGCAGCAGCCCCGGCCGGCGGCGCAGACGTCCGCGCTCACCGGCAAGCCGTCAGGCCCGAATGCGGTCTGAGTACATGCGCACCAGAACGCCGTCGCCGCGATCGGATCGCGGTACCGACTCATCTCTTCCTCTGAGTGCGAGTCCGCGTGCGCGTACATGCCCTTGTGGCGAAGCTTGCCGCAATGCACCGGGGTCACGTGACGAGAGGTCAGTGGATTCATACCCAGTTCACCTTCATCCCAGCCGCCTTCATGATGGCGCGCTTCACCGCGGTGCGGGCGATCTGCACCTTGTAGCCGTTCTGCGTCATCGGCTTGGCGCCGGCGATCGCCGCGTCGGCCGCCGCCATGGCGGTTTGTTCGGTTATCGGCTTGCCGGCCAGCGCCTGTTCCGCGGCCTGCGACCGCCACGGAATCGGCGCCACGGCGCCCATGACGATCCGCGCGCCGCGCACGACTGTGCCGTTCATGTCGAGGACAACCGAGGCGGCGGCGAGTGGCCAGTCGTGCGATTGCTTGTAGCGCACTTCGTAGGTCGCGTTCTTTGCCGCTCCCGGCGCCGGCAGCACCACGTGCGTCAGCAACTCGTTGGGCTGGAGCACCGTCTCGCCGAAGATATTGCGATCGGGCATCACGTAATACTGTTCGGCCGCGATCTCACGTTCGCCCGCGGGGCCGACGACGCGGAACTTCGCGCCGAGCGCGACCGCCGGCACGGCCAGACTCGACGGATGAATGATGTGGCAGGGGCCGTCTCCGAAAATGGCGTGGTACTGATTCTCGCCATCCACCGCGAAGCAGCGCGAGCCGCCTTTCTTGAGGCAGTCGAACTCCTCGTTGCGGTAGTACCAGCAGCGCGGCCGCTGGTTGAGATTGCCGCCGACCGTGCCGGCGTTCCGGATCTGCGGTGTGCCGACCTCCTCCGCCGCGTGCGCGATGGCCGGATACAGCCGGACGACGTCGGGGTGCACCGCGAGGTCGGCGATCGTCACCGCCGCGCCGATGCGCAACCCGCCGTCCGCGGTCTTGACGATCGCCTTGTCGAGGTTCTTGACGTTGACGAGACGATCCGGCTGCGCGATGTAATCCTTCATCAGCGCCAGCAGGTCCATGCCGCCGGCCAGCGGCAGGAACTTGCCGCGCTCCGGACCGAGCGCCGCGATCGCCTCTTTTTCATTGGCGGCGTTGACGTAAGCAAACGGCTTCACAGCGTGCCTCCCGCGCGTTCCTGCTGGAGCGCCGCCAGCACCGTATCGGGCGTGACGGGCAATTTCCTGATGCGCACCCCGGTGGCGTTCGACACCGCGTTGGCAATCGCCGCCGCCGTCGAGATGATCGGCGGCTCGCCCAGGCCGATGACCCCGCCTTCGGGCTGATCGACGAGCGTGACCTCGATCACCGGAACGTCGGAGATGCCCGGCACTGAATACCATTCCATGTTCGGGTTCACCATGCGCGCGGTGTTGCGGTCGAGAATGCGATTCTCGTAGAGCGCGAAACCGAGGCCCATGATGATGCCGCCGTACATCTGGCTCTCCGCGGTCAGCTTGTCGACGATCATCCCGCAGTCCTGCACGGAGACGATCTTCTTGACGCGCGTGACGCCGGTTTCGATGTCGACCTCGACGTCGGCGAACTGCACGCCGCTCGTGCCCAGGCTCGACAGGCCGGCCTCCCAGGCGCCGGCGGCCTGGATGGGAGAGGTGCCGAGCAACCGGCAGGCCTCTTTCCACGACAGGCTCTTTGACGGGTTGTCCTTGACCTGGATGCGCCCGGCTCGGGCGACCAGCGTGCCAGGCTCGACCCCCAGCTGTGGCGCCACCTTCGCAAACAGTTCCTTCAGTGCGTTCTCGGCGGAAATGCGCACCGTCGGTGACACCGAGCCCACCGTGATACTGCCGCCGCTGCCGGGCGCGAACGGATAGTTGGTGTCGCCGATCGCCGCCGTCACCGCCGTCAGCGGCAGGCCCATCGTCTCGGCGGTGATCATCGCCACCAGCGTTCGCGTGCCGGTGCCGATGTCCTGGGTGGCGATCTTGTTCGTGACGCTGCCGTCAGGCGTGATCTCGCACATCGCGCGCGTGGCGCGGTTGCCGGCGCCGCCCCACATGTTGGCCGCGCAGCCGAGGCCGCGCTTGATCGGTCCGGACGCCGAGTCGCCGCTCGGATGACGACGGCTCCAGCCGATCTTCTCCGCGCCAATCGGGAAGTACTTCTTCCACTGCGCGTTCGGCGCGTCGGGCTGGACGTTGCGCATGCGGAGCTCGAGCGGGTCGAGCCGCAGCCGGTCCGCCAGCTCGTCGATCACCGTCTCGGTGATGAAGCACGCCTGAGGATGGCCGGGTGCGCGGAAGGCGCGCTGCGGGCCGGCGTTGGTGTAGACGTTCTTGTGCGACTGACGCCGCGCCGGAAATAGGTACACCGGATAGGGAACCGAGAAGCCGGCTCCAGCTCCCGCGCCGCCGGTGCCCCAGGTTTCGGAGTCCCAAGCGACGAACTTCCCCTGCGCGTCCACGCCGGCGCGAACCTTCGCGAATGCGGATGGACGGTTGCCGGTGATCAGGTGCTCGTGCTTGCGATCGAGCATGATCTTGACCGGCGCATTCGCCGCTCTCGCCAGGCGCGCGGCAATCACGAGCTGCACGTCCGCCCCGAGCTTGCTGCCGAAGCCGCCGCCCATGTATTCCGTCAGCACGCGCGCGTTGGGCTTGGGAATGCCGAGGCCGTCCGCGATCCCGTCGCGCGACGCATTGATCCCCTGGGTCGAGACGTGCAGCAACAGCTTGTCGCCGTCCCACTCGGCAATGCCGCCGTGCGTTTCGAGCGACGTGTGCGTCTGCACCTGCGTCGAGTACAGGCCTTCGACGACGTGCGCGGCGGTCTTGAGCGCCGCGTCGGCGTCTCCTTCCTGCGTCAACTGCGGGGCGGAGACGTTGCCGCGCGGAAACGCCTGCGGCGCGTTCGGATTCATCGCCTGCTCAATCGTCGCGAGCTGCGGCAGGACGTCGTAGGTCACCTTGATCAGGCGCATCGCGTCGCGCGCGATCTCTTCGGTCGTCGCGGCCACGGTCGCGACTTCCTCACCCTGATAGTTGATCATCGCCTTGGCGGGATCCGATGGATCCTTGACGGTGATCGCGGCCTTGACGCCCGGCAGTCTCTGCGCCGCGGTGAGGTCGATCGCGGTCACGCGCGCGCGTGCGTGCGGCGATCCCAGGATCTCGCCGTACAACATGCCGGGGCGGATGATGTCGTAGGTGTACTTGGCTTTCCCCGAGGCCTTGTCGGGTCCGTCCAGGTGCTTGATCGACTTGCCGAGGAGCGTGCGCTCGGCAACAGGAGGCCAGGTGCGCGCCGGACCGGCCGGGGCCGGCGGTTGCTGCGGCTGCGGTGTCGCGGTCTGCGGCGGTGCCTGCGGCGGCGGTTGCTGGTTATCCACGCTTCACCCCCTGGTTCGCGGTCAGCGCGGCTTCCAGCACGCGAACATACGTGCCGCAGCGGCAGATGTTGCCGTCGAGCGCCTTCTTTGCCTGCTCGGCGGTCGGGTTCGGGATTTTCTCGAGCAGCGCGACGGTGGCGGTCACGAACCCCGGCGTGCAGAACCCGCACATCAGGCCGTCCTTGTCGCAGAATGCCTGCTGCACCGGGTGCAGGACCGTGCCCTGCGTGAAGCTCTCGACCGTCCTGATCTTCTTGCCCTGCGCTTCGATCGCGAGCGTCGAGCAGGCATAGATCGTCTTGCCGTCCGCCATCATCGTGCAGGCGCCGCACGCGCCGCGATCGCACACCCGCTTGACGCCGGTGAGTGGCGGCGACAGTCGCGTCCTCATTGCGTCGAGGAGCGTGACGCGCGGCTCGACTTCGAGCCGCTGTACCTGTCCGTTGATATTCAGGGAAATCGGCACCGCACCGGGACCGACGACCGTGACCCCCTGCGCATGCGTCGCTGGAGCGTTGGCCAGGACGCCGGCAGCCACGCCGCCGGCGCCGACAGTTTTCAGAAAGTTACGCCGGCTGAAGCCAGGCTCGTCTTTGCGTCTCGGCATTAGGGACCTCGGAGACGGGATGTTACTTCAAAATCAGCGGGCGAAATCACACCTTCCGCGCGCGAGCGCGGCCCGCCCGCATGGCTTCCGCCGACGAGTGGCGCCATTCATCCCACGAAAGGGCGCCCGGCCCGGTCATCAACAGGGACAGCAGCGCACCGACCAGCACGAGCGCGAACTCCACCCCCGGCCCGCGCGAGGAGTTCAGGAAGAACCCGTTGAGGTAGTGGACCTTCCAGATCGCGATGCCCATGTCGATGGCGAGAGCCAGCGCCACCCAGCGCGTCAGGCCGCCCAGGATCAGCAGCGCACCGCCGGCAAACTCGGTAACCCCGAGCAGGATGGCGAGGGGATAGGGATACGGCATCCCGAGACTCGTCAACAGCGACGTCGTCCCCGCCAGCCCGGGTCCGTTCCAGAGGGCGAAAAGCTTCTGCGCGCCGTGCGCTAGAAAGACCGCCCCCACGCACACCCGCAGCGCGGCAGGTCCATACGGTCGCATCGTGCGCGTATTTTGACACTAAAGCAGGCTTTGGGCTTTGGGCTTTAGGCTTTAGGCTTTGGGTCCGAGCTCCCAGGGCTTAGGCTTAGGCGTTCGGGAAAGGCCCATCGGGCCTGGTACTCATTTCTGGAGGCGCCATGATCAGCCGACGCAGTTTTCTCAGGGCGGGGACGACGAGCGCCGTCGCGCTGACGGCGTTCACCAACGAGAGTCTGGGACGCGTTGCCGCCGCGGGGGTGCGGACCGCGGGTGTCCTGCCGGCCGACGTCGCGAGCGACGAGACCTACTGGCGCGAGATCCAGCAGGGCTTCACACTCGACCGCACGATCATCAATCTGAACAACGGCGGATGCTGCCCGAGCCCGCGCGTCGTCCACGAGGCGTTCAAGCGCTACCTCGATATCTCGAACCAGGCTCCCGTGTATCACATGTGGCAGATCCTGGAGCCCAACATCGAGACGGTGCGGCGGCGGCTGGCAGCGGAATTCGGCTGCTCGTCTGAGGAGATGGCGATTACGCGCAACGCCAGCGAGGCATTGCAGATCGCCCAGCTCGGGATCGACCTCAAGGCCGGCGACGAAGTCGTGACGACGAACCAGGATTACGGCCGCATGCTCGACACCTGGGATCAGCGGGCGCGTCGGGAAGGAATTACCGTCCGCAAGATCTCCTTTCCGGTGCCACCCCCGTCGATGGACGACCTCGCGGATCGATTGATCGGCGCCATCGGCCCGAAGACCCGGGTGCTGCACTTCTGCCACATCACCAACCTCACCGGGCAGATTTTCCCGGTCAAGAAAATCTGCGACGCCGCGCGAGCCAAGGGAGTGAAGACCGTCGTCGACGGGGCGCATGCGTTCGCGCACTTTCCATACAAGGCCGCGGATCTCGGCTGCGACTTCTACGGCACGAGCCTGCACAAGTGGCTGCTCGCGCCCATCGGCACGGGCTTTCTCTACGTGCGGCGTGAAAACATCGAAGCGCTCTGGGGGTTGACGCCGACGGGCGCGGGCCGCGCCAGAGACATCCGCAAGTTCGAGGAGATCGGCACGCATCCGGCGGCGAATCACAACGCTATCGCGGAGGCGTTGAGTTTCCATGACGGCATGGGCATCGAGCGCAAGTCGGCGCGGTTGCGCTACCTGCGCAATCGCTGGGCGACCCGTCTACAGAAGACCGGCCGCTTCAAGATCCACACCCCGATGGACCCGGCGCAGTCCTGCGCAATCGGCACCGTGCAGGTGCTCGGCGTCCCGACCGCCAGGGCGGTGTCGACGCTGTGGGAGAAGTGGCGCATCATCGCCACGCCGATCGTACACGCCGAATACGAAGGCATCCGGGTGACCCCGAACGTCTACACGACGCTCGAGGAGATCGATACGTTTGCCGAGGCGATGGAGAAACTCAGCGAGACGACGCCGGGGTCAGGGGCTCAGGGCTGAGGCACCGGGCTCGGCGGACACGGGAGCACGAGCTCCCCGCCCCCTCGACCCGGCCCCCAGCCCCACTCCCCTTGTGCTATTTGATTGGCTTGCCTTCGGCGTCGAACGCCTGCACCGCACCGAGTTTCTTCAGGGCGGGCTCGACCTTCGCCTGTTCGCCGACCGCGACAATCTGCAGCCGGTCGGTCGCCCAGTACTTCTGCGCGACTCGCTGAATGTCGGCCGGGGTCACGGCTTCGATCCGCGACGGGTACGTGTCCCAGTAGTCGGCGGGCAGCTTGTAGATGTAACGGTCGATGTAATTGTTCAGGATCGCATTCGGGCTCTCGAGCGAGAGCGCGAACCCGGCCACGATCGCCTTCTTCATATTGCCCAGTTCCTTGTCGGAGACCGGGACCTCGCGCATCTGGCGGATCTCGTCGATCAGGTCCGTGAGTGCGGGGTCTGTCACCTCCGAGCGAACGTCAGTGGACGCCGTCCACGAGCCGCGAATCTTGCTCGAGTTGAACCCGCTGTTCGCGCCGTAGGTATAGCCCTTCTGCTCCCGCAGGTGCTCGAACAGACGGCCGAACGGCCCGCCGATGACGCGGTTCGCAACCGTCAGCGTTTCGTAGTCGGGATCGGTGCGCTGGATGCTCTGCGTGCCGATGCGGAGGCTGGTCTGCACGGAATTCGGCCGCGCGATCAACGAGATCGAAGGACCCGACAGTGGCGTCGGCTCCGTCTGCGCCGCGATGGCGACTCCCGACTTCTTCCAGCCGGCGAAGGCCGCTTCGGCCTTCTGTTTGGCCTGCGCCATCGTGATGTCGCCGGAGACGGCGAGCACCGCGGCGTCAGGCACGTAATGCGTCTTGTGGAATTCCACGAGCGCAACGCGTGTCAGCGCGTCCACGGCGGCGGGCGTGGGCGAGATGCGGCCCGCGGGATGATCGCCGTACATCACCCGGTTCAGCCGCTCCTGCGCCAGGAACGCCGGGCTGGTGCGCTGCTGCATGAGGCCGGCTCGCGTCCGTGTCTTGTAACGGTCGATCTCCGCCTGAGGAAACGACGGGTTCAACAGAACGTCGGCCATCAACGCGAGCACGGTGTCCAGGTTGTTGGTGAGCCCGCTGCCTGACACCGTCGCGACCGGAGACGAAATCCCGGCGCCGACGTTCACCGACGCGGCCAGGCGATCGAGCTGCTCGGACAATTGCTCCGACGTCTTCGTGGCGGTCCCCTCACGCATCAGCGACGCCGTGAAGCCCGCCAGGCCCGGAATCGAAGCGGGGTCGTAGTATCCTCCCGCCCCTTCGACGATCATCTGGAAGCTGACCTGCGGCGTACGATGATCCTCGAGCACGATCAGATGAACGCCGTTCGAGAGGTCCGCCTCTTCCGGCTTCGGCAGTTTCACCCGCAGAATTTCTTTCGAGACCGGCGCCTTGTTCTTGAGCACCGTTCCCTCGGCCTTGGTCGGATTGGCGCCCGGAGGCGCCTGTTGCGCCCCGACCGCGCCCCCCAGCGTCACGACGACGGCAAACACGATGGCATGGCGCTTCATTACTGGCCTCCCTTCGGAGCCGCCGCCTTTGGCATGGTGACGATCACCGAGCGGTTCTCCTTCGTCAGATATTTCTTGGCCACGCGCTGGACGTCGGCAGCGGTCACCTTGAGGATTTTCCCGGTGCGCGTGTTGATCAGGTTCGGGTCGTTGAAGAACATCGCGTACTCACCGAGCTGCACGGCGCGCTGGAGCGTGCTCGTGGCCGAGGCCGCCTGCTGGCGCCGCGCGGAGTTGTGCGCCTTCTCGATTTCCCAGTCGGCAATCGGGCCGTTCTTCACCTTTTCAATCTCGTCGTAAAGCGCCGCTTCCACGTCGGCCGGATTCTTTCCCGGCGCCACGGATGCGAACGCCGAGAAGAGCCCGGGGCCGTGGCTGTCGGCCGCGAACACGCCTGCGGCAGTCGCCAGCTGTTTCTCGCGGACGATGATCTGGTTCACGCGCGAGCTGCGGCCTGACGACAACACGTCGGACAGCACGTCGAGCGGGGCGCTGTCGGCGGAGCCCGACGGCGGCACGATCCACGCGACGTCGAGACGCGGTAGCCGGGCCAGTGGATCTTCGATGGTGCTGCGGCGCTCCGCGGTATGTGGCGGTTCGGTGAGATCCGGCCGCTTCGGCTCGGGCTGCCGCGCGATGGTCCCGAAATACTTCTCGACCAACGCCATCGTCTTCCGGGCGTCGACGTCGCCGACGATGGAGAGGACGGCGTTGTTCGGGGCGTAGTAGGTCTTGAAGAAGGTCGCGACATCGTCCACCGACGCGGCGCTCAGGTCCTCCATCGAGCCGATGACCGAGTGCTTGTAGGCAGGGTTGTCGTACGCCTGTTCGCCGGTCTTCTCGAACGTCTGGCCGTACGGCTGGTTGTCGACGCGCAGCCGGCGCTCTTCCTGAACGGCGCCCTTCTGGTTGTCGAGATTCAGCCGGTTGATGTCGAGGGAGCGCATGCGATCGGCTTCGAGGAAGATGGCGAGCTCGAGCTGGTTGGCCGGCAAGGTCTCGTAGTAGAGCGTGCGGTCGTTGTTCGTCGTCCCGTTCATCTGCCCGCCGTTGCTGAAGACGAGGGCCGGGTGCTCGCCGGCGCCGACGTTTTCGGAACCCTTGAACATCATGTGTTCGAAGAGGTGAGCGAAGCCGGTGCGGCGCGCCTTCTCGTCGGCGGAACCAACGAAGTAGTTGACCGCAACCGAAAACGTGGGCGCGGTGTGATCTTCCGAGATGATCACCCGCAGGCCGTTCTTGAGTTTGACGTCGGTGAACTTGATGACGGGGCCGTCGGCGGCGCTCACCGACACGACGGCAAGGAGCGCGGGGACAACGGCCCGGCTGATGGCGCGAAGCATAGTTCCTCCAGAAATTGCGTGTCTGCGTGTTCCGGGGTGAAACGAGGCGGTCACGACCAGCGTCGGAGGTGACCTCGCCGTTTACCTGGAGCCATCGTAGAAGCGGCGCACGCGGCTGGCAAGCGCTAGTTGGCAGGTCGTCGAGGTAGGTCGTGGGTGGTGTGGGTGGTGTGGGTGGACGACGACATGAACAGGGAACGAACGACAAAAAAGAGAGGAGAGACTACAAACTGTTTGCTCGCCGCGCCGGAACGAGGACGGATCGCAAAGCACCCTGCGAAAGTGCTGACGTTTAATCGATGGACCAGCTCCGGAGAATCCCAGCGCTGTCTCCTGCGCCCGTCCCCGATCCGGCGCGGCGAACCAACTGGCCTGGCTCAGGCTCATGCGGCTCATGCGGCTTCAGGGGTGAAGCCGGCATGAGCCGTAAGCCGGGGCCATGAGTGTTACGCGAGCACCTTGATGACGACGCGCCGGTTCTGCGTGCGGCCGGCCCTGGTCTTGTTCGGGGCGATCGGCTTCTCTTCGCCGTAGCTGATGACATTCATCTTGTGCAGCGGAATCTGCTGGCTCTCGTAGAGATACCGCTTCACCGCTTCGGCGCGGTCGAGACCGATTTTCTGGTTGGTGCGCGGGTCGCCGACGTTGTCGGTGTGACCTTCGATTTCGATGTAGCCGCCGTTGGGGTTGGCCTTCAGCTGCGCAACCAGCTCATCGATTTGCGCCTGCATGTCGGCCGGAATCTTCGACTGACCGAACTTGAAGCCACCCTTGTCTTCGCTGAGGACCACTTGGTATACCAGCCGCTTCGAGGCGGCCTCGATGGCGTCGGCACGCGCGTTCACCTTGTTGGCAGCGCCAAAGGCCTCGTCGGCGCGCTGGCCGGCCGCGCTGGCGCGCTGACCAGCCGCCTGCGCCTTCTGATCCACCTCGCCGATACGCCCCTCGTTGGCGCGCGTCCGCTCCTGGTTCTCCTCGACGGACTTCGACAGGGTGTCGACCTTGCCGTCCACCTCGCCGACGCGCTGCTTGACCATCTTCTTGGTCGCGCAGGCGCTCGAGCCGCCGAGCACAATCGCCGAAATCGCAATCGCACTAAAGAGTTTTTTCATCGCAGTCTCCTTGATTAACCGTCTATTGCTGTCTTGACTATCAGTTGCTGCCGGCGCGCGTCCCTGCGGCATAGCCGTGCCGCGCGCGCACCGCCAGATCCCGATCCCTCGTCGATACGTCCAGCGCATGCCAGCCCGATGCCGGAGACGCCTGGAACGCAAGCACGTATTGGTGGCGCAGCTCATCCACGATCCGCCGGGCCGCCACGCTTTCGTGCGCGGGCGCGCTCGTCACATACAGATCGCCGCCGGTCCACTGCGCGAGCGTCCGCAGGGGGCTGTCCGGCGCGTCGCTGGTCTCGCTGTCCTCGCGTTCGCTGGGCGAGACGACCGTCACCACGTAAACGGGCACGTCGATCTCGCTGGCGATGGCCGAGACTTGTTCGGGCGTCAACAGGCTGCTGGTGTCGAGGCCGTCGGTGAACACCACGACCGCACGACGATGCGGATCGCCGGGTCTGGTATCGGCGACCTGACGCGCCGTCTGCGCGATGGCGTCGTACAGGGAAGTCTGGCCGTACGGCATCACCCGCGACAGCGCCGTTTCAATCGCGGCGGCGTCAGCCGTAAACGGTTGAAGCGACTGCAGGTTCATGTCGAAGCTGAACACCGCGGCTTCGTCGGCTGCCGCGCCAAGCCTGAGCGCCCCGAGCACGTAACGCGCCGCTTGCCGCGACGCCTCGAGCCGGTCCGCAAGCCGCATGCTGCCGCTGACGTCGAAAAGCAGGGCCAGCCGCACCGGCGCATCCGTGTCTGCTTGAAACTGCAGAATGTCGCGCTTCGCACCCGCCTCGCGCACGACGAAATCTTCCTTCGTCAGCCCGGTCGCGAAACGGCCGCGCTTGTCGCGGACGACTGCGGCCACAGACACCACGTCCACCGTCGAACGGAACGTCGCTTTTGGGGCCTGAACCGGAGCATCCTGGGCCATAGCCAAGGTCGTCCCGCACAGCAGCAGTGAGGCGGCGAACGCGGTTACGAGTGGCTGGGGCTTCATCCAGCCGTCTCTATTCCAAGGGTCCTGCCAGACCTATAACCAGCCTAAGAACAGTCACTTACAGCGCTCAGGTCCATGACGGAACACCGCGGCAGGGTAGAATTCGAGCACTTCTTACATGATTGCGAAACTCGCTGAGGGGCGTTTCTTACATGGTGTCGGTCTGATAAGCTTTCGCTATGGGTACGACTGGCGGGATCCCGGTCGCGCGCCGAATCGGCGGTTTCGTCTACGCCATCCGAAACATCGTCGCGGAGGCGAGAAAGGTCGAAGCGGCCGGCACCAGGGTCCGCTACCTGAATATCGGGGACCCGATCACGTTCGGATTCAAGACTCCGCCGCACATGATCGACGCGGTGGAGCGCGCGATGCGCGACGGCCACAACGGCTACGCGCCTTCGGTCGGAATCCTGCCGGCGAGGGAGGCGGTAGCGGGAGAACTGACCGGCAGGGGGATGCCCGTCACCGCGGATCGGGTCGTGATCACCTCCGGCACCTCAGAAGGCATCGAATTGACGCTCACGGCACTGGCCGAAGCCGGTGACGAGGTGCTCATTCCGTCCCCCACCTATCCTCTATACACAGCTGTCCTGGCCAAGATCGGCGCCAGGCCGGTGTTCTATCGGAAAGATCCAGGAAACCGGTGGCTACCCGACGTCCGCGAGGTCGAGCGTCTGATCACGCCATCTACACGGGCCATCGTCGTGATCGACCCCAACAATCCAACCGGCGCCAGCTATCCGGACGACGTGCGGCGCGGGCTGATAGAGATTGCCGACAAGCACAATGTGCCGCTGCTCGCCGACGAAGTGTACGGCGACCTCGCTTACGACGGCCCGGTTGCGCCGATGGCCAGCCTCTACCCTGACGCTCCGATCATTTCGTTCTCATCCTTGTCGAAGGCGTACCTGGCGCCAGGCTGGCGCGCGGGTTGGATGGCCGTCGGACGGACGCCGCGCATGGACGAGGTTCTCGCCGGAGTGAAGAAGCTCGCAGACGGCAGGCTCTGCTCGACCGGGCCGATGGAACACGCCATCGCTCCCGCCCTCCTGGGTGACCGCTCTCATGAAGCGACCTTCAGAGCTGCGCTGCGCGAACGAGCCGAGTTGACCGTGCGGCGGTTGAATGCAATTCCCGGTATTCACACCGTCGCGCCGTCGGCCGCCTTCTATGCGATGCCCAAAGTCTCTCTCCCGCCTGGCCTCACCGACGAGGATTACGTGCTCGGCCTCCTTCGCGCCACCGGCGTCCTCTGTGTGTATGGCTCCGGTTTCTGCGCCAGGCCCGAGGATGGGTTCTTCCGGGTCGTCTTCCTTGCTGATCCCGCGGAGCTGTCGGAGATCTATGATCTCATCGGCTCGTTCACCAGCGAGTTTCTGTCACATCCCGTCACGGCGCGGCCGATGACGAGGAGGCCACGGTGACGACGCGCCCGGCGGCGGAGATTCGATCGCTGATCCTCTACGGGATCCTGATGACGGCGCTGACCGCGATCCTGCTCTGGTGCGCCTACATCGTCCGTGACGCGCTGCTGATCGTGTACGTCAGCGTGCTCTTCGCGCTCGGCTTCAGTCCCGTCGTACGCGTCATCGAGCGCCAGAAGGTGCTTCCCATCGCAAGCCGTCTGCCCCGCTGGCTTGCCATTCTGATTCTCTACGTCGCGATTCTCGGCACGGTTGCCCTGGTCATGTTCCTCGTCTTTCCGCCGCTCGTGCATCAGGCGCAGGCCCTCTGGGACAAGACTCCGGAGATGTTCGAGCGCGTGCAGCAGTATCTGATGCAGAAGGGCTGGCTGCAGGAGCACCTGACGATGCGCGAAGCGGTCGCGCGCGCGCCGGGCGGGAGCGGAGATGCGGTCGGCAGAGTGGCGGGAGCCGCGGCAAACGTGGCCGGAGGGATATTCGGAATCGTCACGATTCTGATCCTGACGTTCTACCTGCTCGTGGATTCCGGCAGTTTGCGCCTTCAGGCTCTGCACCTGTTTCCGCGCCGGCATCGCGATCGTGCGGACGCAGCCAGTCGCGAAGTCATGGTCAAGGTCAGCGCGTGGCTGGGCGGCCAGCTCCTCCTCGCCGGCGTGATCGGCACGAGTTCCGCGATCGGACTCTGGGCGCTGGGTGTGCCGTTCTTTTACGTGCTTGCGCTGCTGTCCGCGGTCGGTGAGATGATCCCGGTCGTCGGTCCTATCCTGTCCGCGATTCCCGCGATCGCCGTCGCGTCGACCGTGTCGCTGAAGACCGTGCTGTTCGTCCTGATCTTCTTCTTTCTCCAGCAGCAGCTCGAGAATCACATCCTGGTGCCGAAGATCATGTCCCGGCAGGTCGGCGTGAGCGCGGTGACGGTGATCGTGGCGTTGCTCATCGGAGGGAGTCTGCTCGGAATCGTCGGGGCCCTGCTGGCCGTTCCCACGGCGGCGGTACTTCAGGTCATCGTCCTGGAACTGATGGCACAGGAGCCAAAGATCGAAGGGGTCAAGAAATGAAGAACAGCAGGCCTATCCAGGGCAGGACCGCGACGACGACGTAGAACCCCGTCAGCACCGCCACGACGCGGTGAACCGACGACAGGTGGAGCACGATCCCGAACCCGGCGGCTACCGCCTTCGTCGTCGCGAGCGCAAGACCCTGACCCATCGACTCCATCAGCCACCCGATCAGCGGGTTCCCCTCGATCCTCGGGCCGTATACGCTGACTCCCACGTAAGTGAGGACCCCGTCGCACGCCTGCGCGACCAGGAAGAGGATGACCGCGATGTTTGCTGCCCGCGAGTGCACGCGGAGGCTCTATCAACTGCAATGCCAACCCCGCCGGCCGGCGGTTATACTGACTTTTAATGCGCACCGATCCGCTCGCCTACCTCGGTACGGAACTGGAAGCCCTGAAAGAACAGAAGCTCTTTCGCCAGCTCCGGATTCTCGAAGACGAGCAGAAGGCGCACACGACGGTCGACCACGCCTCAGTCGTCAACCTCTCGTCGAACAATTATCTCGGTCTGACGACACATCCCAGGCTGCGCGCCGCCGCCCTGAAGGCCATCGAGGACTACGGGGTCGGAACCGGGTCGGTGCGCACCATCGCCGGGACCATGGACATCCACATGGCGCTCGAGAAGAAACTGGCCGAATTCAAGAAGGTCGAGAAGGTGGTGGTCTTTCAGAGCGGCTTCACCGCCAATGCCGGCACGGTCTCGGCAATCTTCGGCAAGGAAGACGTCGTCATCTCGGACGAGCTGAATCACGCCAGCATCATTGACGGGTGCCGGCTGAGTCGGGCCACCATCAAGGTTTTTCCCCACAAGGACGTCGACGCCGCGCGCACGATCATCAAAGCTCTCCCGGCAGGTCAGCGCAAGCTGCTGATCACGGACGGCGTATTCAGTATGGACGGGGACCTGGGTCCCCTGCCCGGCTTGTGCGAGCTCGCCGAGGAAACCGGCTGCATCATGATGGTCGACGATGCCCATGCGAGCGGGGTCTTCGGCAAGAACGGCCGCGGCACCATCGATCACTTCGGCATGCACGGCCGGGTGGACATCCAGGTCGGGACGCTGTCGAAGGCGATCGGGGTCCTGGGTGGGTTCATCGCCGGCCCGCACCATCTGATCTCCGGATCGAAGATCTTCATCTCCG
>JANPCT010000643.1:0-2057 GCA_031431095.1 Acidobacteriota bacterium
GCGAAACCACTCCCGTTGTTCGTACAGGATGGCAGCGGCCTTCTGCCGGGCCGAGAAGCTACGCAGCAGGAGCCAAACCCAGGCCCCGGCCGTGACCAGTCCCAAGACGGCGGTGAGCAGACCGGTCATCACCGCGATTGATAGGTCATGGCAGCGTTACTCTTCCGGTCCTCGAGCAAGTCGTTTTCTACTCTCTTCATGTGGTAGCTGCGTTGCTGATTTGTCCCGGCCGGCGCGGAAACTCAGCGGCGACTCGGATGAGTCTACGCCCACTCCCAATTGAATGTGATCGTATCTTCGAACGACGGCGACAGGAGCGAGTGCCAAGCTGCGCGAAGGGACGTCGAAATCCATTAGGCGACGTAATGCAGCCGCTCGAGCGTCCAGTAGATGCCCACGCACGCAATGCAAGCGGATGCGGGAAGGACGATGCGTTGGCGGTACCAGGCACGGTCGCTGAACCAGTAGCCGACTGAGACGAACGCCGCGGTTATCACCGTCAGCTGTCCGAGCTCGACCCCCACGTTGAACGAGAGCAGAGCGGTAAGGAACTCGCGCCGCGGCAGCCCGACTTGGGAGAGCGCCCCCGCGAATCCCAGACCATGGAGCAGACCGAAGGCGAAGACGAGGGCGTATCGCCACCGGGTGAGATTCGCCCTGAACACGTTTTCCAGGGCGATGTAGGCGATCGAGAGGGCGATCGCAGGCTCGACGATCGAAGAAGGCACCGTCGCGAGGCCGTACATGCTCAGAGCCAGCGTGATCGAGTGGGCCACCGTGAACGCGGTGATCTGCAGCAGGACCTGCCGGGCGCGTCCACTCAGGAGGAAGAGGCCAAGCACGAAAAGCACGTGGTCCAAGCCTTTTGGCAGGATGTGGGTGAAGCCGAGAACGACGTACCGGCCGGCGAGACGGAGGCGCGACACCGCTGGTGCGGCCTCAGAGATTGACAGCGGTCCGCTCGTTTCGCCTCCCTCCAGCCATTCTGTGACGGTGCCGGCCGTACCGCGGCGGGCGACGAACGCGTAGGACGAGAAGGTCCAGCCGTACTTCCAGCGCAGAGTCTTTACAGAGGAGGGTACGGGGCCGGCCAGGCGAATCGTCGCACGCGGGCTCCCCCCGATCGCGGTCGCCGGGGTGACACTCCAGGACACGACGGGTGTCACCGGGCGTCCGTCGAAGGCGACGATCACCCTGTTCTGAAAGACCGCGCCGAGTCCCTCCAGCCGCTGCCGCAAGACCGCGGGATCGAGCGTCGAGATCGACGCTTCACCCGATACCGACTCGAGCTTCTCGAGCAGTGCAACGGCATCGGTGACGACCTCGAGGTCGTAGCGATGCTCATCGAGCTGGATGAGCCCCACCCGCGTCGTACCGATTTCATGCGCGAGCACCGGGGGGCCGCTGAGGAACAACGCGACAGCCGCGACGAGGGTGGCGCTCCAGGCCGAGGGTTTCCCGAACCCATGCAGCCGTGGCGGAGTCATCACAGACCAGACCCGGGGGTGGACCCCGTATCGGGAAGCTGGAACGTGAGCGACGCCCAGAAGCTCGCCCATTGCGCGTCGCTCCCGGCGGGCGCCGCGATCATGTGAACCGCCTTGACCAGCCACATCCCGGGCTCGGCAAGTCGCAAGGCCACCCTGCCATCTGCTCCCGAGCGGGCCGAGACCTTGGCCGAGGGGTTCCGCTTGTTGATTGCGATGACCAGAGCGCCCGGGAGGGGTTTGCCTTGATAGAGAAGACGCACCGGGAGGTCCTGGCCAGGGCGCAATGCATAGGGATTCTTCTCGGCGACCAGCTCGAGCGTGAAGCCAAGCGCTTTGTCGCCTTGTCCCGGCTTCAGCGGCCCGGTTGACAGAAGGGCTTTAGCGCATCGCGCGAATTCCTCGCGCGCTTCCGCGCTGGTTTCGTTCCGTCGCTGCCTCAGCGCCGCGATCGGCTCGAGCCCTTCCTCGACAAGATACTCATTGAACTTCTGTGCGGTCAGCGCGATTCGGCTCGGCTTGCTCGCATACCCGATGATCGTGAGGCCGGGCGCGGTCGTTCGCAGGATG
>JANPCT010000644.1:0-2647 GCA_031431095.1 Acidobacteriota bacterium
ACGCAGGCCGCGTCCGCGAAGGGCGCCCGCACGGTGGAAATCACCGCCGGCGACACTATGAAATTCGACAAGGCCGACATCGATGCCAAGCGCGGCGAAACGCTACACATCGTGCTCAAGAATGTCGGGGCCATGCCGAAGATGGCCATGGGGCACAACTTCGTGCTGCTCAAGCTCGGGACCGACGTGGTGGCGTTCAACACCGCCGCGTTCAACGCGCGCGAGACTGATTTCGTTCCGCCCGCGATGAAGACAGCCGTCATTGCGCACACCCCGTTGTCGGGGCCCGGCGAGACGGTCGAAGCGACCTTCAAGGTGCCCGCGGCTGCTGGTAAGTACCCGTACCTGTGCTCGTTCCCCGGGCACTTCGCGCTCGGCATGCGCGGCAACCTCAACGTCAAGTAACGATCAGTATTCCACTCGTATTCGCAGGCCGGCACTCCGGGGCGGCGTCAGCGCAGTCCCGGAGAACAATCCGTCGAAGTTGATGACATCAGCCGTCCGGTCACGTGGCGGTGCAGATTCCGGCGCGCCGTATCCGCATAGAACAGGCAGAGCTTCTCGGCCACGATCTCGAGCACGTCATCGAGCAGATCGTGCTGGTGGACCTCGCGGGACAGGCCGACGCGCGTCGCGGCGTCGTCAGGCTCGCGGACGGCATCTACGAAAGCGACCGTGCGCGCCTCGCCGGCGAGACGGTGTCGCGCGAAGCCGAGTTCAGCGGAACGACTGCTGCGGAGAGGCGCCGGCAACCGTGACCAGGGGCGCCTGCTCGTCGGTCGTGAGATAACCGAAGCGTTCCCGGAACTCCTCGAGATCCAGGTGCGCCGTGGCGGCAAGTTTCGCCAGATCGTGGGGATCGTCGAAGTCCTCGCGCTTGAGCCGGATCATGTAGCGGCGCGCGATCGCGTATCGCGTGGAGCTGACATCCACCGAACGGACGCGGGTGCGGCCCGTTTCGGGATCGATCATCGTATCGAACGGTACCGGGACGAACCGTCCGCCCTGGATGGAAATCATGGAGGACCCGCCACCCGACAACAGGTAGCCCGCGGCGCAGTATCCGAGATCGCGCGTGTACTCCATGTCGAACGGAATCGGATCGGCGCAGCGCAGCTCGTAGCCGATGTTCTTGGCGGCGATGGTCGTCTTGATGCCGAGTTCGCGCAGGCGGATTGTCACTTGCGCCTTCAGGATCTCCCCGATGCTCACCTCGTCGATCCGGATGTGGCCGTGCGCATCGCGCTCGACTGCGTCCAGTCCGGCGAGGTCTTCCGGCTTGATCCCCAGCACGACCCCTTCGGCGATGACGGCAACGCCGTCGCGTCTGCCGTAGCTCAGGCGCTTGATGATGGCGCCCGTCAGCGTGTCGACCACGGTCTTGAGCGGGGTTGGCGCGGCAAACTCCTCCGCCAGCAGCGTCATCGTCGCGCCGGCGGCCTTGCCGATGCCCAGCGCGAGGTGCCCCGTCTTGCGGCCCATCGCCACCACGAAGTACCACCGTGAGGTCGTCTTCGCGTCCACCATCAGGTTCTTGACGATTTCGACGCCGTAGTGCCGCGCCGTCTGATAGCCGAAGGTGTCGATGTGGGCGGGCAGGTCGAGGTCGTTGTCAATGGTCTTGGGCACGTGGACGACGCGAATCGAGCCCGCCGCCTGGCGTTCCAGCCGCATCGCCGAGAAGGCCGTATCGTCGCCGCCAATCGTAATCAGCTGGGTGACGTTCAGGCGCAGCAGCGAATTGACGGTCTGCTCGAGGAGCGCGGGGTCGGTGGTCGGATTCGCCCGCGCAATCCCCAGGTGCGAGCCGCCGCGAAAATGAATGCGGCTGACCGCCTCGATCGTGAGCGGAGTGACGTGGTCGACATCTCCCTGCATCAGCCACTCGAAGCCGTCCCTGATGCCGACGACGTCGAGCCCTTCGAGACGGGCGCGGATGGTCGCCGCGGCAATGACACTGTTGATGCCGGGGGCGGGACCGCCGCCGACGAGAATGGCCAGACGCTGGTGATGTTCCATGGGTGCCGGAGTTATGAAATCGATTGCAAGAAGACGAGGTGGGAATGCTAGCAGCCTCAGCCCTTCAGAGGCAAGTGGCCGCGGGCGCCGCTAAGCTTCGTCCAGTTCCCGCCGATAATCCACCCGTGAGCACCAGCCGCCGGCGGGCCGTCACCGCCGATCAGTGGGGCAAGCCCGACCGCGACGCCAGCGGCGCGCCGGTCTGCCGGTGGTGCCGCGGGGTCGTGGCGCCGCCGCGCCGCACGTTTTGCGGCGATGCCTGCGTGCACGAGTGGAAAATTCGCAGCAGTCCCTGGTACGTCCGCCGCGAAGTGAAGAAGCGCGACAACGGCACGTGCCGTCTGTGCAGCCTCAACGTCGTCAAGGCGCATCGCGAGTGGACGCGGGCCAAGCCGCCGGTCACCGATCGCGCGGCACGCAAGCGCTGGCGCGCCGAACGGCCACGCTGGGAAGCGGACCACATCGTCCCCGTCGCGGACGGCGGCGGCGAATGCGGGCTCGACAACTACCGGCTTCTCTGCCGCGTGTGTCACGTCCGCGTCACCCTCGAATGGCGCGCCAACCGTCCGGCCCACGTCAGCGCCTGATAGTCACGCGAAGGAATCGAAGGAATCGAAGGAATCGAAGG
>JANPCT010000645.1:0-3814 GCA_031431095.1 Acidobacteriota bacterium
TCGTATCGCGGTCGCCCCAGTTCTGCGGCGTTGGCGATACGAACCGGCCGACGGAGTACAACGCCCTCGACGACAAGTACGCGCGCGTTGTCGTGGATGAACTGATGCCGGGCCTGTACAAGGACTACGCCATCGCGAGGGAGCCGGAACGGCATGGGATCGGCGGCGCCAGTTCCGGCGCGATTGCGGCATTTACCGTCGCCTGGGAGCGCCCCGCCGCCTTCCACAAGGTGCTCAGCATGATCGGCAGCTTCACCAACATCCGAGGCGGTCACGCCTACGCCGACATTGTCCGCGCCAGCGAGAAGAAGCCGCTGCGCGTGTATCTGCAGGATGGACGCAACGACAATCGCGGCGTCGGGCGCGCGGGCAACTACGACGAGACGCGCGACTGGTTCCTCCAGAACGTGCGGCTGATGCGCGCCTTGTCGGAAAAGGGCTATGACCTGAACTACACGTGGGGGATTGGCCGGCACGGCCAGAAACAGGCGGGCGCGATCATGCCGGACATGATGCGCTGGCTGTGGCGTGACCACCCGGTCTCGACCGATCCAAACGATACGGTGGAGCGCGGTTTCAACGAGTCCGTGCCGAAGAAGCCGGCATCCGGCCGCGGCGGCGGGGGCCACTGAGCTGCACCCGGACCGTCGAATGTTCTCAATAACCGTAATGAAGTCAGCGAGTTAAGGCAGGCCAGCGCCGTTTTCGACATACCCGCCGGGCCCGTGAAGTCCCGCGGCCGGCATTCGCGCAATCTTCGTCAGAAATGCCACGACAGCAGGCATAATTCGAGGTGATGCGCGCGCCGTTCCTCGTCGCCGGGTTGTTCGTCTGCACGGCCGTCATTGCCTTCGCACAGCAGGCGCGGCAAGCCGATGTGCCGCGAGAGGCTGGCGCGGTTGAGCCGGCGATGCGGCCGGCGTCGCTCGCGGTGGCGTCGGCCGAGGGTTTCGAGCGGGTCGTGAAGCCGTTCGTGGCGGCGAACTGCATTTCCTGCCACGGCAACGAAACGCAGAAGCATGATTTAAACCTGGAGTCGTTCACGTCGAGCGACACGCTGATCGCGGATCGCGAGCGGTGGGACGAGGTCGTGGTGAAGCTGCGCGATCGGGAGATGCCGCCCGCCGACGAGCCGCAGCCGGCGGAGCACCAGCGCCAGGCGGTCGCGGAATGGATCGCCCGCGAACTGGCGCGCATCGACCGGTTGACGCCGCCGAACCCGGGCCGGGTCACGGCGAGGCGGTTGAACCGCGCCGAATACAACAACACGGTTCGCGACCTGCTCGGTGTCGACATGCACCCCGCCGACGACTTTCCCCAGGACGACTCCGGCTACGGCTTCGACAACATCGCCGACGTGCTGTCACTGCCCCCGGTACTGATGGAGAAGTACCTGTCCGCGGGGGAGCGGCTGGCGCGCGCGGCGCTGTTCGGGCCGCCGGCGATGGCTCCCACGCTGGTGCGATTGCGTTCGGACGGACGCCGCGCCGGCGACGCGCGTACGGTTCCCGCCGAGTACGACGTCACCGGGCTGAGCCTGCCCAACGCGTTTCATTCCCCCTACCGCGTGCCGGTCACCGCGGAATACATCATCAAGGTATCGCTCGGCGGCGTCCGGCCGGCGCACTCGGAGCCGGTGACGTTCGCCTTGTGGGTGGACGAACGGGAGGTAGCCGCGCGAGCGTTCGACGCGGAGACCGCGGCAAGCTTCGCCGACGATCGACAGGATTTCGGCGGCCAGGTGCTGGAATTGCGGGTGCCGCTGACGGCGGGCGAGCACTCGCTGGCCGTGGCGATTCCGCGAATTTACGAGGGGCTGCCGCTGCGCTACAGCGGCCTCAATCCGTCGCGGCGTCCAGATCCGCCCGCGAAGGAATTCAGCGCGCCGCCCGGTGCAACGCCTGAGCGCATCGCGCAAATGCGGAAGCGCTTCGACGAGAAAGCAGACGAGATCGAAAAGCTTCCGCTGAATGGCGTGCGGGTGAGCGCCGTTGACGTGGGCGGACCGTACGCGCAGGTCACCGAGCCGTCGCCGGCGAGCACGTCTTCCATTTACACGTGCGGCCACCGCGGCGGCGGACATCAGCCCTGGTGTGCGGCGCGCATCATGACCGATCTGGCGCGGCGCGCCTTTCGGCGGCCGGTGGCGGCATCCGAGGTCGCGAAGTACACGGCGCTCGTGCGGCGCGCGCAGCAGGACGAGTCGTCGTTCGAAGAAGGACTGGCCGTCGGCATCCAGGCCCTGCTCGTGTCGCCGGACTTTCTCTTCCGCATCGAGCGGAACCGCGCGGGATTGCGCGCTGCGTCCGCCCAGCCGATCACGCAGCACGAGCTCGCCACGCGGCTGTCGTACTTTCTCTGGGCCAGCATGCCGGACGAGACGCTGCGTCGCGTCGCGGACAATGGAACGCTGCGCGCCCCCGGGGTGCTCGCGGCGCAGGTGCGCCGGATGTTGCGCGATCCCAGGGCCACCGCTCTCGCCGACCAGTTTGCGGGGCAATGGCTGCAGTTCCGCGCGCTCGAATCCGTGACTCGCAACCGCGACCGCTTCCCGGATTTCGAGGACTACCTGCGGCGGTCGATGCGGCGCGAAACCGAAATGTTCGTCAACCACGTCGTCCGCGAGGATCGCAGCATCCTGGACTTCCTCGAGGCCAGGTACTCGTTCATGAACGAGCGGCTCGCCAGACACTATGGCATCGCGGGCGTGTCGGGGCCCGAGTTCCGCCGCGTTGATCTGTCGGGCACTCCCCGAGCGGGTGTGCTCACCCAGGGCAGCGTACTGACGGTCTCGTCGTACGCCACCAGAACGTCGCCGGTGCTGCGCGGCAAGTGGATTCTGGAAAACCTGCTCGACTCGGCGCCGCCGCCGCCCCCGGCCGACGTCCCCAATCTCGAGGAGAGCACGATCGGCGCGACCATGTCGATGCGGCAGCAACTGGAGGCGCACCGCAAGAACCCGACGTGCGCGTCGTGCCATCGCCGCATGGATCCGCTCGGTTTCGGCCTCGAGAATTTCGACGCCGTCGGCGCGTGGCGGACGGTTGACGGCAACTTTCCCGTGGACGCCACCGGGCGCCTGCCCGGCGGCGATCTGTTCAACGGCCCCGAAGAGCTGCGCGTCGTCCTCTCGGGTGAGCGCGACGTCTTTGCCCGCTGCCTGACGACAAAGCTGCTGACTTACGCGCTCGGCCGCGGCCTCGAGCGTTATGATTCACGCACTGTCAAAGAGATCGCCGGCCGGCTGCCGGCGAGCCAGTACAAGTTCTCCGCGCTCGTGCTCGAAATCGTCAATAGCCTCCCGTTCCAGTCGCGCCAACCGTGGCCGGACGGCGGCCAGCAGAAACGAGGAACGCCGTGATCGTGACGCGCCGCCACCTGCCCCGCCGCACCTTTCTCAGAGGAATGGGAGTCGCGATTGCGCTTCCTGCCCTGGACGCGATGACACCGGCCTTCGGCGCGCGCGCGTTCGCCGCCGGCGCCAGCGCTGCCGCGTCGCCGATGCGCCTGGCCTTCACATATGTGCCCAACGGCGTGACCATGGCGGATTGGACGCCGGCGACTGAGGGCGCGGGATTCGCCTACTCGCGCATCCTGAAACCGCTGGAGCCGTTTCGCGACGAGACGCTGATCCTGTCCGGGCTGGCGCATCGCAACGGCGCCGCCCTCGGCGATGGCGCCGGCGACCACGCCCGCGCGGCGGCGTCATACCTGACCGGCGTGCATCCGAAGAAGACCGCGGGTGCCGACATCCAGAGCGGCATCTCCGTCGATCAGATCGCGGCGCAGCATCTGGCCGGGATGACGCGCTTCT
>JANPCT010000646.1:0-8263 GCA_031431095.1 Acidobacteriota bacterium
GACCGGCATGCGGATCGACCGCTGCGGCCGGTGTCTGGGCGAACGCCGGCGCTGATCCGAACGCAAACGCAACCGCGAGAAGTGAGCGCTTCATATCATTCTCCCTGAGCTCTGAGCCCCTTTGCCGGCAATTGCGCCTTACCTGGTGTGCTTCTTCTGGAACTCGAGCCTGACCATGAGCCCTGAGCCTATGAGCCGTCAGCCGTGCGCGTCACGCGGCTTTGCCGCGCTTCCATTCCTCGAACAATCGCGCGACGTTGCCCGCGACCGAGTGCAGGGTGGGGGTCCAGCCCAGCGCGCGCGCCCGTGGGCTCCGAACAATCTGGTCGAGCGCCAGCGCATCGGCGTAGGCACCCATCTTCTTGCGGGCTTCTGGCAGCGGGACGTGACGGATGCTTGGCTGTGTATGCGCATGATCGCCGAGCGCCGCGACGATCTCGTTGACCGTCTCGTCCCCCTCGTCGTTCGCATGATAGACGCCCGACGCCGCCGCCGTGTTTACGATCCGCAAGTAGAGCTCACCGAGATCGCGGTCGTAGATGAGCGGCCAGTGGTTGTCGCCGCTGCCGACCACGCGCACCAGGCTGTTCGCGGCGTCCTTCAGCAGGTCCCCGACGATGCCGCGGGAACCACCGTAGAGAATCCCCGGACGGACGACGACCGCGCGGGCGCCGGACGAAGCTGTGGCGAGGATCCGCTCCTCGTGAGCCGGACGCCAGGACACCAGTTCAATCGGATTGAGGGGCGCGGTCTCGTCAGCGGGCGACGGCGAGGGACCAAGCACCCACACACCGGACGTATAGATCAGGAAGCGATTCTCCTTGTCGGGCAGCGACGTCAGCACGCCCACCGCGATCTCGTCGGCCTGGCCCGCCTTGGCGCCCGTCTGCGCCGCGGTGTGGATCGATCCGTCGGCCGCGGCGGCGGCATCGCGCCATGACGCCGGCTGCATCAGGTCGCCGAACACCGGCGTCGCCCCGCGTGCCTGCACCTTCGCGGCCCCCTCGTTGTTGCGCACCAGCGCATCGACCTGATGACCGCCGCGCGCGAGCGACTCCAGCACCGCCGAACCTACGTAACCCGTCGCGCCTGTCAGAAAGACTCGCATGTTGAACCGGACCTCAGTAAACCAGTTTTCCATCATAATTCAGGACGCATGACGCGCCGTACGCTGCTCGACTTCTTCGCCGACATCACCTCCGATGTCGCCGCGAAGAACGCGCAGTTCCTCGTCTACGACGACGGCTACCGGACGTGGACGTGGACATACGGCGATCTCGCATCGGCGGCGCGGGCGTTTGCGCGGCGGCTGCGCGAGGCGCGCATTCAGCCTGGCGAGGCGATCGCAATCTGGAGCGAGAACCGGCCGGAGTGGATCGCCGCGCTGTGGGGCGCACTCCTCGAAGGCGTCGTCATCGTCCCTATCGACTACCGCACCTCGCCTGATTTCCTGCTGAAGGTCACGGGAATCGTGAAGGCTCAGGCAATTCTCGTCGGTGAGGCCGTCCCTGCGTCCGCGCTCGCCACCCAGCCGCGCGTATGGAGCATCGCGGACCTTCGCGTTCCCGGCGTCGGCGGAAGCCTCCAGCCTTCGGCGACGGCGATCGAGCCGGCGACGACCGCGGAGATCATCTTCACGTCGGGCGCGACGGCGGAACCGAAGGGGGTCGTGCTCACGCACAAGAACATCCTGGCCAACATCGTGCCGATCGAACGCGAGCTGGCGAAGTACAAGAAGTACGCACGACCGTTCCGTCCGATCCGGTTCCTCAACCTCTTGCCGCTGAGTCACATGTTCGGCCAGGCGATGGCGACCTTCGTCCCGCCGATGCTGCCCGGCGTCGTCGTCTTCACCCGCAGCTATTCCCCCGACGACATCGTCCGCCAGATTCGTCAACGGCGGATCTCCGTGCTGGTGTGCGTGCCGAAGATTCTCGAGGTGTTGCGCGACTACATCATCCGCATCGCCCCTGAAGCCGCGGCGCCGCCGCCCGCGGGCATGCATTGGGCGAAGCGGTGGTGGCATTACCGGCGCGTTCATAAATTGTTCGGCTTCAAGTTCTGGGCGATGGTGGTGGGCGCAGCGCCGCTCGATCCGGAGGTCGAGGCGTTCTGGGGACGCCTCGGCTTCCTCGTCGTGCAGGGCTATGGCCTGACCGAGACCGCGCCCATCGTCACACTCAACCACCCGCTTCACGCCAAACGCGGCGCGGTCGGCAAACCGATCGCCGGCGTTGAGATCAAGATCGCGGCTGACGGCGAGATCCTGGTGCGCGGCGACAACGTGACGGCCGGGTACTACAACGCGCCGGAGGCGACGCGGGAGGCCTTCGAAGACGGATGGTTCCACACCGGAGACATCGGCGAGCTCGACGCGGAGGGGCGCCTCCTGATCAGGGGGCGCAAGAAGGAAATGATCGTGACCGCCGACGGACTGAATGTCTTTCCGGAGGACGTGGAACGCGCGCTGAACGAGCAGGCCGGTGTCCGTGATTCCGCCGTGGTCGGCGCGCCTGCGGCGGGCAGCAGCGCAGAGCGCGTGCAGGCGATCCTGCTGCTGGCGCCCGGCAGCGATCCGGACACCGTCATGCGCGGGGCGAACGCGCGGCTTGCCGACCATCAGAAGGTCCGCGCCGCGGTCGTGTGGGAGGGGTCCGAACTGCCGCGGACCGAAGGCACCCGCAAGCTGAAACGCCGCGAGCTGCGGGCCTGGCTCACCGGGCAGCAGGGACCCTCGTCCCCTCCGTCGTCTGAATCGGGTAGTGCACAGAAGCGAAGCGTGCGCGACGTCCTCGCACGCTTCGCTCCCGGGCGGACGCTGGCGTCGTCCACCACGATCGACGAGCTCGGCCTCAGCTCGCTCGAACGGGTGGAGCTGATGATGGCGCTAGAAGAGGCGTTTCAGGTCACCGTCGATGAAGCGGCGTTCACGGCCGCGACGACCGTGAGCGATCTGGAAGCGCTGACGCGCCAAGGCGACTGGGCCACACCAGCCGTCAGCCCGGGTTCGGCGCTTGGCGATGCTGGTGCCAGACCTCAATCGGTGCCGGGCGCGGTTCCTGCGATTGCATTCCCGTCCTGGAATCGAAGCCTGCCCGCACGCGCCGCGCGCCGGGTGAGCCTGCCGACGTGGATCCTTCCACTGGGCCGTGTCTTCGCGAGCATGACGGTGACGGGTCTCGAGCACCTCGACAAGATCGACGGCCCGGTCATCTTCGCGGCGAACCACCAGAGTCACTTCGACGGGCCGGTCATCCTCGACTCACTGCCGCCGCGGTGGCGCTACCGCACTGCCCCGGCGATGCTGCGTGAGTTCTTCAACGCGCATTACTTCCCCGATCGGTACGGCCGGAAGGCGTGGTTCACCAACAGCCTGAACTACTACCTGTCGTCGTTATTCTTCAACGCCTTCCCGCTCACACAGGGGGGCGCCGGTACTCGGCAGACGCTGCGCTACATCGGCGAACTGGCTGGGGATGGCTACTCCATTCTGATCTTTCCGGAAGGCCGCCGGACCGAGGCGGGAGAGATTGCGCGGTTCCAGCCCGGCGTCGGAATGATCGCCGCACGGCTTGGGCTGCCGGTCGTGCCGATCCGGCTCGACGGGCTCGAACGCGTGCTCCCCCGGCATGCCACCTTTCCGACCCGAGCCAGCGCCCGCTGCGCCTTCGGCTCCCCTATCTCGCTGACCGGCAACGACTACGCCGCGCTCGCCGCCCGCGTTGAAGCCGCCGTCCGCGCACTCTAACTGTTTACATTTGCGGGTAAAACGTGGCACAATCTTTGATTGTAGAGAGGAAAGCATTTGAGCAAGGACGATCTGATTGATGTGCAAGGTACGGTCGTGGCGGTGCATAGCGGAGGGCTGTATCGCGTCCAGTGCGATCAGGGCCACGAGGTACTCGCACAGTTGAGCGGCCGGATGCGCCGCTTCAGGATCAAGGTGGTTCCCGGCGATCGCGTGACGGTTGGCGTGTCGCCATACGATCCCGTTCGCGGCATCATCACCTTCCGGGCTCGCTGAAACATTTTGAATCCCCACACATCAGAATCCGCCCGGCCTCGGCGACGCAGGCGCGGCGGTGGCGGCGGGGGCGGCGGGCGCCCCAGCGAACCCTCGACGAGAGGGACAATGCAGGCGCCCCACCGGCCACAGGCCACCGACCGTCCCCAAGCCATTTACGACCCCGCTCCCGTCAACTTCGACACGCTCGGCCTCGAGCCGTCGCTGCTCGAAGGGATCGCCGTCCGCGGCTGGGAAAAAACCACGCCGATCCAGAGCGCGGTCATCCCGATCGCGCTTGCCGGCCACGACGTCATCGGCTGCGCCGACACCGGCACCGGCAAGACCGTCGCCTTCGTCCTGCCGATCCTTCATCGACTGCTCAAGCAGCGCGAGGAACACCCCGCCGGCATCGGTACGACCCGCGTCCTCATCCTCGCACCGACCCGTGAGCTGTGCGTGCAGATCGAGGACGACATCCAGGGCTTCACCTATCACACCTCGCTGACGAGCATCGCGGTGTATGGCGGCGTCGAGATGGGGGCCCAGGAACGCGCGCTGAAGGCCGGGGTCGACATCGTCGTCGCGACGCCAGGGCGCCTGATGGATCACCAGCGCAGCGGGTCGGTGAACTTCACCGCGGTCGAGACGTTCGTGCTCGACGAGGCGGATCGCATGATGGACATGGGCTTCTGGCCCGATGTCTGCCGCATCGCCAACACGCTGCCGCCCAAGGAAAAACGCCAGACGCTGCTCTTCTCGGCGACGATGCCCGACGAAGTGATGAAGCTGCTGGACGAAATCGTCCGTCAGCCGCAATACGTCCAGGTCGGCTCCGCGGGCGGCCCGGCACGATCGATCACCCACACCACCGAGAACGTTCCGTCGGCTCAGAAGACCGAATGGCTGGCGAAGTTCCTGCGCCGGACGCAGGGTCCGGTCCTCGTGTTCGTGCGGACCAAGTCGGGCGCCGATCGGCTGGCCCGCAAGCTTCAGAGCTTCGGCATCCGTGCCGCAGCGCTGCACGCCGATCGCACCCAGCAGCAGCGCTCGGCGGCAGTCGAGGGCTTCCGCGGCGGTCAGCACCACGTGCTCGTCGCGACCGATGTCGCCGCGCGCGGCCTCGACATCGACGGCATTTCGTATGTCGTCAACTTCGAAGTACCGACGTCGCGTGAGACCTACGTGCACCGCGTCGGCCGCACCGGCCGCGCCGCGGCCACCGGCACGGCACTGACGCTGGTGTCGCCGGAAGAATCCCGAGCGCTCGAAGCACTGCAGCGGTCATTCGGCTCGGAGCTGCAGGGATGAGAGACGACATGAATCCATTCGCCCCGTCACCATCGCCGGACGCGTCCCCCGCCGGCGCCACGCCGGCGGAGTCGGCGGCGCCGACGCCGGAGGCTCCGGTTGCTCCCGCCGCACCGCTCGTCGCCCCGGCCGTTCTGAAGTTCAAATCCTGCCGCTGGCGCTGCGACCCCGACGACGGCGAGTTCTGTACGCACCGCGACGTGCTGCCGTTCGCCGGCAAGAACGACTTCAAGCCTGATTCATGGTGTCCGGAATGCGCGTTCTACAAGCTGCGCCGCACCCCGAAGAAGCGCGACTGGGCCGCCGAACGGGCCAATAACTACTGAAGGTCGGCGATTCGCCAATCGCCAATCGCCAATGCCGTCTACTCGCTGAACTCCCGGGCGAGTTCTATCCACTCGCCGTCCGGCGCGAGTTCCTGGTAGGTGCGCCAGTGCGGCTTGGCCTCCGGTGAGTGCCCGGTTTTCTCGAGCGTCACCGCCAGGTAGAAGTGCGCGTCCGCGTAGCCGGAATTGAGCGCGACCGCATCGCGATAGCACACCAGCGCATCGTCGTAGCGCGCCAGGTCGTGGTGGATGTTGCCGAGGTTGAAGTGCGCCTCGAAGCAATCCGGCTCGAGCCCGATCGCGCGCTCGTAGAGCGCCTGCGCCTCGATGAGCTCGTCCTGCGCATAGTGAATGTTCGCGAGGTTGACGATCGCCGGGACCAGCTCCGGATCGATGACCAGCGCGCGGCGGTACGCGCTCGCGGCCTCCTCCATCTTCCGCTCGTCGCCGTCGTCCAGTTTCGAGCCCTCGATGAAGTACTTCGCCGAGAGAGCGGTCTGAGGGTCCGAGAAGGGGAAGGCGTTGCCGGCCGTGAGCGGGGTGCCGCCGCGGTCAGCGGCCCTGCGCGCGGAACGCCCGTTAAGCGCGACCACCTTGGCCGGCGCGCTCACGGACGCATGAAAGTCGAGCTCCATCTGGCCCTGATGTTCGGCGAGGAGGGCGCGCAGCACCTTCTTGAGAGGGACGAGGCGATCGAGCTCCGCCGCGAGCTGTTTGATCGTCGCCAGGTCGCTGAAGGAATAAAAGCGTTCCGTCGTGGTGTGGGCAGCCGGCCGGATCAGGCCCCACTTCTCCAGATAGCGAAAGTGGTTGTCCGTGACGCGTGGATAGAGGCTGCGGATGTCGCGCGCACCGTAAAACTGGCGCCGGAGCGCGTCATCATCTGGAGCGGACGATGACATTCAAGTCAAGATGAGACAGGCAGCGGCGAAAGTCAACAAGGATCTCCGGGCCCGTCATCATCGATCGGAGAATCGGACGATCCGGAATCGCGCGATCGGGGAATCGGGTAATCTTGTGGCCGCATGCTGCTGGCGGCGGACGTAGGCGGAACCAAGACGCTCCTCGGGCTGTTCGCGCGGGCGCCGGAACGGCCGACGCGCATCGAGGTCGGCGAGTTCATCACCCTCGAGTACGACGACCTCGCGCCGATGATCCGCGAGTTCCTGAAGGCGAACGGCGTCGAGCCGTCAGCGATCGAGGCGGCGACCCTCGGCGTGGCCGGGGCGATCACGGAGCAGGTGGCGCGGCTGACCAACGTGCCCTGGGTGGTGGACGCCGCCGCCGTCACCACGGCGGCGGGCATCCGCCATGTGCAGATCCTCAACGACCTGGAAGCAATGGCCCACTCGGTGGCGGTGCTCGAGCCATCCGAGCTCGCCGTCCTCCAGCAAGGCGTGGCGCAGCCGGACGGTAACGCCGCGGTCATCGCGGCCGGCACCGGACTCGGCGAAGCCTTCCTGCTCAACCTCGACGGCCGCTTCCTGCCCGGCGCCACTGAAGCCGGACACTCCGACTGGGGCGCGCGCACGCCACGCGAGATCGAGATGCTGGCGGCAATCTCCCGCATCTACGGGCGCTGCAGCGTCGAGCACGTGATCTGCGGCCCGGGCCTCGTCAACATCTACCAGTTCACGCACGATGCATTCGGCAGCCGCAGCTATGTAACGCCCGCCGCGTTCGTTCCTGCCCGCACCTGCTCCGGGGTCGGCGTGGTGGACGATCCTGCCGACCTGCCCGCCGCGATCAGCCGCTCGGCGCTCGAGAAGCGCTGTCCGCTGTGCGTCGAGGCGCTCGAGATGTTCGTCGCCGCCTATGGCGCCGAAGCGGGAAACCTCGCGCTGCGGACCGTCGCGACCGCGGGCGTCTACATCGGCGGCGGCATCGCGCCCAAGATCCTGCCGGCGCTCGAAAGCGGCGCCTTCGTCGACGCATTCCGCGCCAAGGAGCCGCTCGCGGCCTTCGTCGCGACGATCCCGATCGCCGTCATCCTGAATCCCGAGGCCGGTCTCATCGGCGCCGCGGTCCACGCCAACACACCGGCGTGATAGGATTCGCCGCGTTCGCGGCTTTATGGAGGAGACCCGAATGGTGTGTGCACGTGTACGCCTGCGTACGATCTTATTCCTCGTCTTCAACCTCACGGCCCTCCAGGCGCTCGCCCAGCAGACCGGATCGATTCAAGGCAAGGTCACCGACACCGGCGGCGGCGTCCTGCCTGGGGTGACGGTCGAGGCTCGCGCGAACGTGCTGCCCGGACCACGCGTGACCGTGACGGCGGGCGACGGCAGTTTCCAGTTGCCGGCATTGCCGCCCGGCGAATACACGCTGACCTTCACACTCGACGGTATGCAGACGGCGACACGCAAGGCGATGGTCCAACTGTCTGACATCACCACCGCGGACGCGGCACTCGGCGTCAAAGGCGTCTCCGAGGCGGTCACGGTCACCGCGGAAGCGGCGCTGATCGACAAGACGTCTGCCGCGATCACCAGCGGCATCTCGAGCGCGCAGATCAACAGCGTTCCGGTCGGGCAGGAATACCGCGACCTCATCAAGCTGATTCCGGGCGTGCAGTACTCCCAGGACACCACGCGCGGCCCGAGCGCCGGCAGCAACGGAC
>JANPCT010000647.1:0-3437 GCA_031431095.1 Acidobacteriota bacterium
CGGGCGGCGTCTCGATCGCCGCGCGCCTCATGCCAGACCAGGCGACTGTATCGCTCGAGGGCCCGCTGGAGCCGCCGTTCGGGCTTGCTGATGCGAACCGAGGCGAAGTGGTGGCGCCGCCTGCGCGCATCGCCGACATCCTCGCGCCCCCGCCGGAACATGCGCGCCGGCGATTCGGACTCCGTCCCGCCGAGCCGCGCCATCGACGCGAAACCAGCCAGGTCGCCAGAGTACGGCGTCGCGCTGATGGTGACCACACGCCGGGCTCGCGCCGCAATCGCGGACAGCGCGGCATGCCGGTCGTTCGGTGCCGCTGCGGTATGGGCCTCGTCCACGACGAGGAGATCCCATGTCTGCGCGCTCAGCGCCGCGGCAATGTCGCCGCGCTTGAGGAAGTCGAGCGAGGTGACGTAGACGCCTGGGCAGGCCCACGGACTCACGTCCGCAGGCCGGTCGCTCACCGTAGCGCGCAGCCACCTGGCATCAACCAGAACCGCGTGCACGTGAAAGCACGCGGCGAATTCAGCCAGCCACTGCCGCCGTAATCCGGCGGGTACGGCGATCAGGACGCGGGCGCCCGGCTCGCGTCCCAGGAGATCGGAGACGATCCAGCCGGCCTGGATTGTCTTGCCGAGCCCGACTTCGTCTGCCAGCAGCAGGCGGGGCGCTCCGCCTGCCATCACGATCGCGGGCGCGAGCTGATAAGGAAGGATACGAACGGCCGTTGCGCGAACCCTTGGCGTTGACGGATCGACGTCGTAACGCGCCGCGGCGGTGACCTGCGACGCCCAGGCCGCGAGGCGAACACTGCGAAAGCCCGGCGTGGCATCCGCGGCAACCGGACGATCGAACGGCCACAGCAGGACGCGGCGCGCCGGCGGGGCGCCCCCCGACAGGTGGATTTCGCAACAATCCGGATGCCCGAGCAACGTTTCGACGCGCCACCTCGCGCCCCGCACGAAGACGACGGCGCCGGCGCTGACGCCGGGTGGCAATGTCTGCGCCCGTGCAGACGCACTGGAGTTCCAGGTTTCGAGATCGGCGATCGGATTTGCTGGCATTCAGGCACGCGCGCGAGAGCGCGGACCCGCGAGGGGCAATGGACGTGCCGGAGGCTACGCCGTCGAACGCTCCCGCTGCTCTGCCAGGACGCGCTTCGAGAGGATGACCGCACCCGCGACTTCCGAATCCTGCGGCTCCTTTCCCACGGGAACGCGCACGCGGCGAATGCGGCAGCCGCGTCCGTACCCGACCGACACCACCGAGGCCGGAACAGCCAGCGCGGTCAACAGGCCGCGGAGGTCGTCGCTGTTCGAGGCCGCGCCGGCGCCGCGGTCCTCCGCGCGCGCCCAGGTCGCGAGCGCGCCGAGCGGCGAATCGCGCACGGCAAGCCCCCGATCGCGAATCCCCAACCCTGAGGCGCCGTCCGGTCGAGCGACGGTGGTGGCGGGCGCCTGCGCGCGGGCCGTCTGCGGAGCTCTTGCCGCCGGGGCCTTGACCGGTTTCGCCGGCGGTGCGACTGCGCGAAGCGACTCGGAGAGATCGATAGAGGCGGACGCCGCGGCGCGGCGTGGCGCCGCAATCTTGACGGGCGTCACGTCTTCGATTTCCGCCACGAGTTCGATCGTCGCCGCGGTAGCTTCGAACGCAGCGGCGTCTTCCGGTGGCGCGGCTTCAATTCTGACCGCCGGCGCCGCGACTTCTGCGACTGGCGCGGACGGGAAGACTTCGATCGATGGCAGCGCCTCGATCTGTGGGTCCGACGGTGGTGTCGAGACCTCGATCAACCGCAGTGCCTCGACCGCAGCGCCGGGAATCGCCGCGACCGCTTCGACTGCAGGTGCGACACCGCCCGATAAATCCTCGACGCTCGGAATCCCTGCGGGCGGACGCAGATGCGCCATCAGCGATTCAGCGGCCGCCGTCGCGGGTCCAGGGAGGGCCGGCGCTTCCGGCGTCCTGGCCTTGTGCCGCCGTCCGGCGGCGGCAGTCTCAGGCGGCCCGCTCGCCGCCGACGCGTTCGACGGTTTCCATTCGAAAGGCGATGACCACGACGATGAAGGTGTCGCGGAAGATTCGTCGTGCGTTTCTGAGGCCGGCACTGCGCCCGCGGGGCTTGGCCGCATGTCCAGCGTCTCGTGGTCCGGATGCTGCATCTCGCGCCGTTTCTCGGCGGCACGCTGCAGGAAGACGCGGATTTCGTCGGCGAACAGATCCGGATCGCAGCCGGCCGCCGGTGCCGGCTCCTTCTTGCGCCGGAACGCCGACAGCAGCCCGCGTGAGCCGCGCTCCTCTCCCGGTTGCAAGGCGGAGGCGAGCTGCGGGATTGTGTGCGTCTGCAGGTGGCCGGCGTGACCGAGTGTCTTCAGGTGCGTGATGAGATTGTCCTCGTCGCGCGGCGACAGCAACGCGCTCAACAGCAGCACGTCTGGCATCGCGGTCCGCATCGCCTCGATCGCGGCGTCGAGTGAATCGACAACGGCAATGTCGGCCAGCGCCTTCTCGCGGACGATCCGCTTGATGATCGCGGCCTGGCGCAGGTCCGGTTCAATGGCGAGGACGAGGGGCTGCACTAGCTTTTCAACATGAAAACAGTCAGGACGGCGCCGACGGTCGCAAAGACGAGCAGCGGCGCGTTCTCCATGCTCTGGTAGCGGGCGGCCGACCAGAGCGCGCCGCCCAGCTCCGACGCGCGAGCGCCCCAGGGCGCGGAGCTGCCCTGGCTGCCGCGGAAGAAATCAGAGACGTGATCGTGAACGCGAGGGTCGACGGAGACCAGCGCGAATAGCACCGCGCCGAACACTGCCGCCGAAACCGCGCCTTCGCGCAGTCCGAGTTTCAAAGTCATGGACCCGCTCCCTTTCAGGGTTAGGGGGACGGCTTCGCAAGCAGTGTGCCGTTCGGGATTCTCATCGATCGTGGGGAAAAGCGCAGGCCGGATGCCGCGACCGGCGCCGCGGCGCCATCGCGACCCACGATTTTTGCCGGGGCGCATACGAAACTGGCGCGCCGGCGCCGGGCTGCGCGGCCCGGGCCGGACTCGCCGGGCCGCCGCCACGATCGGCGCAAGTGCGTTGCGATGCGGGTACTTGCGCACCGTTGCAAGGGTCGAGCGGTGATGCGTGGCACGTGCGTTGCGATTGGCCGGGCTGCGACGCGGCGAGGTGCCGCGCAGTTCAACCACAAACGCGGCCTCGCCGCAATCCGCACCGCTCCAGCGGTGCACAACGTCCCAGGAGGATGTCATGAATCTCGTGAACACCGTGAAGTCATTCGCCCGCAACGACGAAGGCCAGGACCTGCTCGAGTACGCGCTGCTCGTGGCGCTCATCGCGCTCGTGGCGATCGCGGCGGTGACCGCGGCCGGCGGCAGCGTGCAGACGATCTACCAGAGCATCGCCGACAAGCTGGGCGCGGCCTCGTCGTAGACCGCGCAT
>JANPCT010000648.1:0-2182 GCA_031431095.1 Acidobacteriota bacterium
CGGCGACCGCGGCTCCCATCGGGATCTCAATCGCAATCACGACCTCGCTTCCCATCGGTTCGACGATCCAGCTGAAGCCGCGCAGCGCGACATGACGGCTGCCGCTCGCCGGGTGTTTGACCCGATCGATGGCGAGGAGGATCTGCTTCAGAACAGTCTCGACGTCCAGCTCGCGCCAGGCGCGCGGCTCGGTGCCATGCTCGATCCGTTCGGTGACGGCCTGGTTGGTGTCACGCAGCACGATCTCGACGTCAAATTCCATGGCTCACCCGTCCGTCCACCGCGGCGCGCGCTTCTCGAGGAAGGCGGTGATCCCCTCCGCCGCGTCGTGCGTCGCCATCAAATCGCTCAAGTATAGCTGCTCCAATTCCGGCAGCACCTCTCGCACCTGCCGGCGCAGCGACAGCCGCGCTGCCGCGGTGGCGAACCGCAAGGCCGTCGCGGACGTGGGACGCAGGTGCGTCTCGAACCACTGCTCGACCGCGCCCTCGATCGTGCCGTCCGGCGCGACCGCCTCGAGCAACCCGGCGTCGAGCCACTGCGCCGCGGTGCTGGCGCGGCCTGTCACGATCGCGCTCGTCGCGCGCGCGGCGCCGACCCTCAGCGGCAACAATGCGGATGCGGCGGGGGGGAACACGCCGAGCGCCACCTCCGGAAGACCGAAGGTCGCCGACGCCTCAGCGAAGATCAGGTCGCAGGCGAGCGCCAGTTCGAAGCCGCCGCCGAGGCAGCGCCCGCGAACGATCGCGGCGGTGACCACCGGCAGGTCGAGGAGTTCGTAAATCAGGGCGTGCGCCTCCGGCAAGACGCGGCCGATCTCTCCCGGCGCGTGCTCCGGGATGCTGGCGCCGAAGCTGAAGTCGGGCCCGACGCCCTCGAACGTCACCAGTTTCAGATGCGGATTCTCCGCGACCGGCGGCAGCGCTTGCGAGAGCGCCCGGATCATCTCGAGGGTGACGATATTTCCCTTGGGATGAAACAGGCGGAATGCGGCGCGGGTGTGATCGCGGTTGAACGCGACCTGTACCGCAGCCGTCATGCCGATTGCAGCTGCGCCGCCAGGGCCGCCGGCGCCGTCACCGGTTCCTGACAGGCAAAATCGCGGCAGACGTAGGCGGTGGCGCGGCCGTCCGTCTGCCGCATCGCGGCGACACCTGGCAGCGCCGCTGCAATGTCCGGGTGCGGCGGCTCGCCGGTTACCGGAATCATCACGGCGAACGGCAGATAATGCCGCGCCGCCTCGCTGCGCAATCCGCGTGCGTCCGCGCCGTCGCCGACGATGACCAGCTGCATGGCTTCGGCGTGCCATGTCGAGAGGGCGGCCAGCATCATCGGGATGACACGGCTGGCGCGGCCCGCACGATTCCCGTACCGCGCCAGCGTCCGTTCCGCTTTTCCCCTCGCCTCGTCGTCGTTCACCAGGTGCGCAAGCGTCAGCAGGTTGAGTACGGACACCGACCCCGCGGCCGGCTCCGCGCCGTCGTAGTCTTCCTTCAGCCGCAGCAGCACCGACGGATCGCGGCCGCTGGTGCTGAACCAGCCGCCTTCCGCCGGATCCCAGAACCGGGCGTCCTGCTGCTCCTGCAGAGTGCGGGCCCACGCCAGCCAGGCTGGATCGCCGTCGCTCTGGAACAGCTCGAGCAGGCCCCAGATCAGCGAGGCGTAGTCTTCCGCATACGCCTCGATCGAGGCGTCGCCGTCGCGGTAACGTCGAAGCAACGTCCGCGTCGTCGGGTTCCACAGCCGATCGAAGATGAATTGCGCCGCGCCGCGGGCGATGGCCCGCCATTGCGCGGCGGCCGGTCGTTCAGGCAGCACCCGGGCCGCGCGCGCAAACGCGGCAATCATCATCCCGTTCCAGGATGTGAGCACCTTGTCGTCGAGGTGCGGGCGCGGACGCGCGGCGCGCGCATCGAACAACAACTGACGAGCGCGGCCGAGCGCGCTGGCGACGTCTTCCGTCGATCGCCCTGTAGATGCCGCGACGTCGTCCATGGAGCGCGCGGTATAGAACAGGTTCTGCCCGGTGAATTCACCCTGCGGGTCCTGCGGAGCGTTGCCGCCCGGCTCGATCCCGAATCGATGCCGGACCACGTCGGCGTCTGCTCCGAGCAGGGCGGAGATCTCTGCCTCGCTCCAGACGTAGAACGCTCCCTCCTTCTTCGCTGCGCGGGCGCCTGCT
>JANPCT010000649.1:0-2287 GCA_031431095.1 Acidobacteriota bacterium
GATGTTGTTCGCGATCAGGTAGTCACGCAGCGTGCGGTCGGACCGCCAGTTGCTCGCGATCGGCGATTCTTCGCGAATGACGAAGCCCGCCACCTGAGTGCCGCGCGATTCGGTGTCTTCCGCCGACGTGCCGTAGTTCCCCATCTCGGGCGCCGTCATGGTGACGATCTGCCCGGCGTACGAGGGGTCGGTGAGGATCTCCTGATAGCCGCTCATGCTCGTGTTGAACACGACTTCCCCGCCGGTCTCACCCGGAGCACCCGCGGCATCCCCTTCGTACCAGATGCCGTTTTCAAGAGCCAGCGTGGCTTTCATGGTCTCCTTCGGTCGCGACGGCAACGAGCGGTCATCGATCCTCCAGCGAACCGGTGACGCGTTCCAGCTTCCCTGACACGATCCGTGTCGAGGTCGTCCATGTCTTCTTCCCGGCCATCTCGATCCTGACGACGTGGGAGCCGACCGGTACTTCAGGAAGGCTCAGCGGCGTGACCCCGACGCTGGCGCCATCGAGCAACACCGTGGCGCCACGCGGACGCGAATCGACGAACAGCGAGCCGGTGTACGACGCCGGCGCATCCGCCGGGGCAGAGCCAGGCGCCGCTATTCCGCTCGACCGACGCGGCGATGCCGCGGCAGGAGCTGTGCGCTCCAGCCGCGCTTCGATCGTGTGCGACGAATCGCGGGAACTCAGCGTCACCTGTTCGCGCGCGACCCGGAAGCCGTCCCGCACGACGCGGACGACGTACGTGCCGAAGCCCAGGTCGAGGGTCAACGGCGTGCGCCCGCGCCAGCGTCCGTCGAGTGTCACCGCCGCACCGGCGGGCGTGGACTTCACGACGAGCCGCCCCGTCGTCGCGGGCCGCTCATTTCGCGGCGGTGGCATCACCTCCGGGGCGGCAGCCGCAGCGGCGGCGCCTCGCGGCGGAGGTGACGCGTTGCCCGCCGGACCCGGAGGAGTGACCCGCTGCTCGCTGTACTGTCCGGGTGTCTTCGGTGTCGCGGGCCCCGTGGGCAACGGGGAGGGCGCTCGCGTCCCAACACGCGGCACGGTTGCGGGCGCGGGCGGCAGCCGATCGCGCGTGAGGACGAAATATCCCGCGGCAAAGCCAATCAGCAAACCGAGCACGAGCCCCAGCCCGAACGGGAGGACTGGAAAACTGGATCGCTCGGGCACTTCGTAGCGCTCCGCGTCGGTGTCTGTCTCACCGACAGCAAGATCCGGTTCCGCGACCACGATTTGTGGTGCCTCGCCCACCGTTCGCGCCGGTTCCGTCTCATGCAGAAACGGCGGCGTCGGGGTGCGAACGACGGGAATATCCGCAGGAGGAAGGAGTGAAGGTGGTTCGTCTTCCGCCTCGACGAAGTCGTCGGCGAACCGCTCAGGCTCTGCTGCGTTCGCCGTCATGTCCCCCAGCGTGTCGTCCGGATCGTCGTCGAAGAGCGTCGGTGCGGTGCTTGAATGGCGATCGTCCGGGCTGTCGAGCAATGTCGTGTCGTCGTCGGCGTCGCGGTGCTCGATGACGTCAGGAGAGAGCGCCAGATCCGCCGCCGCACCGTGCAGGGTCACATCGTCGACCGCGGTGGCCACCGGATCGAGCGCCTTCTCTACCGCGAGCTCCCCTGCGGCCGAGGCGGTCTGGGTTTCGCCCCGCGCCGCGGACTCGAGCGCGCCGGCAAATGCGAGCGCCGTCGGGTATCGACGCGACGGGTCGTCGTCCATCGCGCGCGCGAGGACGCGGTGCAGCGCCGCCGCGCCATCTCCGTCGGGCAGCGCGCCAATCTGGGCGCCCGCTCCGGCGGGACGCCGTGCCGTCAACAACTCGAAGGTGATGGCCGCCAGTGAAAAGACATCCGCAGGCGTGCCCCAGTTCGCGCCCGCGATACGCTCGGGCGCGCTATACGGCCGCCTGATCGGCGCGCGAATACCCACCTGCTCGAGGGCCTCGACGACGCCGAAGCCCGTTGCGCGAGCCTCGTCCGGCGTCACGAAGACATCGCGCGGATGCAAGCCACCGTGACCGACACCCGCGGCACGCGCGAAATCAATCGCGCCGGCGAGCTGGGTGATGAACGGAAGCGCCGTGTCGATCGGAGCCGGGGCGTAATGCCGCATCGCGACGTCGAGCGATTCGGCGGCGACGTATTCCTCGGCCCTGTAGGCGACCGTACCTTCGACGCCCGCGGCGAGAGGTTCGACGATGCTAGGGTGAAAGAGGGCAGACTCAGGCGCGCGGTTCAGCGCATCCGCGAGCGCGTGCGCCTGTTCGGGGACGATGTCGAGGCGGAA
>JANPCT010000650.1:0-2720 GCA_031431095.1 Acidobacteriota bacterium
TGCCGACGCAGGGTCGCCGCAGGGTCCGTACACCGACCGCGGTCCGCTCGTGTGTCAGGACGCGGGCTCCATCGACGCGGCGCCGGTCACCGACGAGAACGGACGCCGCTACCTCGTCTGGAAGGAGGACGGCAACAGTCAAAAGCGACCGACTCCACTGTGGGCACAGCCGCTCTCGCCTGACGGCACGGCGTTGACCGGAGAGAAGCAGGAGATCCTGCGGAACGAGGCCCCCTGGGAGGCGCACCTCGTCGAGGGGCCGTTCATTCTCCGGCGCGCCGGCTATTTCTACATGTTCTACTCCGCGGATGCGTGCTGCGGGCGCCGCTGCAACTACAAGCTGGGTGTTGCGCGTTCGCGAAAGCTGCTCGGCCCCTGGGAGCGCCAGGAACGGAATCCGATTCTCGAGGGCAACGAACATTGGAAGTGTCCGGGGCATGGCAGCATCGTGGACGACCCGGCGGGCCGCACGTTCCTGCTGTACCACGCCTACCATCCATCCGATTTCGAATTCGTCGGCCGGCAGGGACTGCTCGACGAGGTGAAGTGGGGCGTGGACGGGTGGCCGCAGATCAATGAAGGCCGCGGGCCGTCGCGCGGCGGCCCGTTGATGAGTGCTGTCCCGCCGAGCCCCATGCCCTCGACCATGGTGGACGAGTTCACGGACATCGCGCTCGATCCGGGATGGCAATGGCCATGGGATCAGCCGGTCCGGCCGGCCGTCGAGCCCGCGAGGGGCGGCTGGCTGCGGCTGCGCACCGGCACGGCGAATCGCGCGGTGGCCGCGCGGCCGACACGCGACGGAACGTACGTCGCGAACGCCGTGCTGGACCTCGCCTCAGTCACCTCGGGGGCCCGCGCCGGCCTGGCGGCGTTCGGCAATCGCGACAATCTGCTCGCGATCACCGTCGAACGCCCGACCGGGGCCGGCGAGCCGCAGGCGCCCGATGTGCTGCGCGTCGCCGTCTGGCGCACCGAGAAGGGCAAAGAGACGACGCTGACGACGGACACGGTGGAAAACCGTGGGACGGTGCATCTTCAGTTGAGCGCGACCGACCGGACACGCTTCAAGTTCGCGGTCAGCTCCGACGGGCGGAATTGGAAGACACTGGCGAGCGACACCGAGGGCGGCTTCCTGCCGCCCTGGGACCTCGCGGTGCGAGCCGCGCTGCTCGTCGCTGGTCCGGATGCCTCCGCGGCCTTCGACTCGTACAGGCTCACCTACTCGCCCGTAGTGATCCGTCGCTGATCGGAATGGAGCGGCCCGTCCAGGAGGATGGTCGACGTTCAAAGCAGGGCTGCCGCGGTTCTTGTTGGGTATAGTGAGCGACAGCCTGATGCCGTCCGTCTTCCTTTTCGCCACGCTAGACACCAAGGGCCGCGAGGCCGACTTCGTTCGCGGTCTCCTGACATCGTGGGGCGTCGCCGTGACCGTCGTCGATGTCGGCGCACTCGGGACCCCCGCGGCCACGGCCGATGTGTCGCGAGAGCGGATCTTCGAGCTGGCGGAGACAACGATCGAAGCGGTGCAGAAGAGAGCCGACCGTGGCGAGGCCGTGACGAAGGCCGCCGCAGGCGCGGAAAGGCTCGCACGCGAAGCGTACGCGCGGGGCGAGGTGTCGGGCATCCTTGGCCTGGGCGGATCGGCAGGAACGACCATCGCGACGGCGGCGATGAGGGCGCTGCCGCTCGGCCTACCGAAAGTGATGGTCAGCACGCTCGCTTCGGGCATGGTGCGGCAGTTCGTGGGCGACAAAGACATCTTCATGCTCAACTCGGTGGTGGACATCCTCGGCATCAACCGCGTGAGCCGGGAGGTGCTGTCGCAAGCGGCTCGGGCGATGGCGGGCCTCGTGACATATCCGCGACCGGACGCGCACGCGAACGACAAACCGCTGGTGGCCGCGACGATGTTCGGCGTGACGACCGCGTGCGTCGAGCGCGCGCGAGAGACGCTGGAGCGCGCGGGCTGTGAGGTCCTGGTCTTCCATGCGACCGGCAACGGCGGACAGGCCATGGAGTCGCTCATTGGTGAAGGACTCATCGCCGGTGTGCTGGACCTCACGACCACCGAGCTCGCGGACGAGCACGTCGGGGGCTTCCTCAGCGCAGGTCCCGACCGTCTGACCGCGGCCGGCAGGGCGGGGATCCCCCAGGTCGTGTCCACGGGGGCGCTCGACATGGCGAACTTCTACGCGGCCGAGTCGGTCCCCGCCAGGTTCAAAGACCGTCTCTTTTACAAACACAACGCGAACGTCACGCTGATGCGGACCACGCCGGAAGAGAACGCGCGTATCGGCGCCGGCATCGCGGACAAGCTGTCAGCGGCGAAGGGGCCCGTCGCCATCCTGCTCCCAGGGCGCGGGGTGTCCGCGATCGACAAAGAGGGACAGCCGTTCGATGACCCGGTCGCGCGCAAGACGCTCCACGATGCGATCCGCGCCGGTGCGCACGGGATCGAAGTGATCGACCTGGATCGTCATATCAACGATCCAGAGTTCGCCGACGCCGCGGCCGCAAAGCTGCTGGAACTGATGAAGAGGTAAGCACAGGTGAGCGTGGACAATTCCCGTCTGGGCATTCTGAAACGATTCCGCGAGCAGATCGCGCGCGGCGAGCCGATCATCGGCGGCGGCGCCGGCACGGGGCTCTCCGCCGTGAGCGAGGAGGCGGGCGGCATCGACCTGCTGATCGTCTACAACTCGGGGCGCTACCGGATG
>JANPCT010000651.1:0-5036 GCA_031431095.1 Acidobacteriota bacterium
CTCCTGTGCGGACCCCGCGAGCATCAGCAACGTTGCGAGTGTGGGTATCACGGCTGTTCCCTCCTTGGTTTTTCACCGCTCTGTTGCAGCAGCTTGGCGACGATGGCGGTCCATCCCGTCTGGTGGCTGGCGCCGAGGCCCCTGCCGGTATCGCCGTCGAAGTACTCGTGAAACAGGATCAGATCGCGCCAGAGGGGATCGGTCTGGAATTGACCGCTCCCCTCGTAGACGGCCCGTTGGCCGTCCTCGGCCAGGAAGAGCGACGACAGCCGGCGCGAGAGCTCCGTCGCCACCTCCCACAGATTCATCATTGTCCCTGAACCGGTCGGGCACTCGACGCGGAAATCATCGCCGAAGTAGTGGTGGTAGCGCTGCAGGGATTCGATCAGCAAATAGTTGACGGGGAACCACACCGGACCGCGCCAGTTCGAATTGCCGCCGAACATCAGGGTGGTCGATTCCGCCGCCTCGTAGTCGACGGAGTAGCCCACATCGTCGAGCGTGAAGACGTACGGCCGATCCTTGTGGACGCGTGACAGCGCGCGAATGCCGTGCGGCGACAGGAACTCCCGCTCGTCCAGCATGATCGCGAGAATGCGCCGCAGCTGCGCCGGATCGACCACGGAGAGCAGGCGCCGTTCACCTTCGCCGGGAATCAGCATCGACGCGACGTTGCGGGTGAGGCCGGGCCGGTTGGCGTGGAACCACTCCATGCGCCGGCGGAAGTCGGGCAGGCGATCGAGCACGGACGCTTCCAGCGTCTCGACGGCGAAGAGCGGAATCAACCCGACCATCGACCGGACTTTCAGCGGCACCCGCCGGCCGTCGCGCGTGTGCAGCACGTCGTAGAAGAAGCCATCCTCGTCATCCCACAGGCAGAGCGTCTCGTCGCCGCGGTCCGACATCGCATGCGCGATGGTGAGGAAGTGCTCCCAGAATTTGCTGGCGATGTCCTCGTATGCGGGCTCGTCGGCGGCGAGTTCCATCGCAATGGCGAGCATGTTCAGCGTGTACATCGCCATCCAGCTGGTGCCGTCCGATTGCTCGAGATGGGCGCCGCCGGGCAGGGGCCGGCTGCGATCGAAGACGCCGATATTGTCGAGACCGAGGAATCCCCCCTCGAAGATGTTGTTCCCCTCTGCGTCCTTGCGATTGACCCACCACGTGAAATTGAGCAGCAGCTTGTGGAAGACGCGCTCGAGGAACTTGCGGTCGCCGGTGCCCGTCAGACGGCGGTCGATGCGGAATACGCGCAGCGCCGCCCACGCGTGGACCGGCGGATTGACGTCGCCGAAGTTCCACTCGTACGCCGGCAGCTGTCCGTTCGGCCGCAAATACCACTCGCGGAGCAGCAGAACGAGCTGGGCCTTGGCGAACTCCGCGTCGACCAGCGCCATCGGGATGCAGTGGAACGCGAGATCCCAGGCCGCGTACCAGGGGTACTCCCACTTGTCGGGCATCGAGATGACGTCCGCATTGTGCAGGTGCGTCCACTCGGCGTTGCGTCCGCGCTTGTGATCCGGCGGTGGCGGCGGTTGCCCTTCGTCACCATCAATCCACTCTCGGACGACGTAGTGGTAGTACTGCTTGCTCCACAACAGCCCGGCGAGCGCCTGCCGCATCACGGCGGTGCCGTCCGCGCTCAACGACGCCGGAATCACCCCCTGGTAGAATTCGTCCGCCTCGCGTCTTCTCTGTTCGAAGACCTGAGCGAAGGGTGGTCCGAATGGCGCCGCCATGATTGCGTCGGTCAGGCGCAACTGGAAGATGGCACGGCCGCCGCCGGGAATCGTCGCACGGTAGCGGGCGGAACACTTGGTGCCGGTGCCCGCGGGATTGACGGCTGCCGCCTTGCCGTGCACGACCGCCTCGTGGATGCCGTCCTTCAGGAAGGGGGCAGCCGCAGGATGATTGAAAAGCCTGGCGGTGTTGGTTTCGTTGTCCGTGAAGAGCAGCTCCGGTGCGCCCTCGCAGTAGAGATAGCGGCGGCCGTTCTCGTCCTCGTCGAGGACCACGGTGCCGAACGCGTCGTTCGCGTCGCCGCGAGATGCGCTGGGTCGAGGCAGGCGGGGGTTCCACGTCCATCGGTTACGAAACCAGATCGTCGGCAGCACGTCTATGGGCGCAGCGTCGGGGCCGCGGTTCTCGATGGTGAACCTGATGGCGATGTCTTCGACGTCGGCCTTGGCGTATTCGGCGAACACGTCGAAGTAGCGGTTGGCGTCGAACACCCCCGTATCGAGCAGCTCGAACTCGGGGTCCGCCGCTCCGCGGCGCGAGTTTTCATCGATCAGTTGTCGATACGGGAATTTCGTCTGCGGGTACTTGTACAGCCACTTCATGTACGAGTGCGTCGGCGTGTTATCGAGGTAGAAGTAGTACTCCTTGACGTCTTCGCCGTGATTGCCTTGCGGCCCGGTCAGGCCGAACAGCCGCTCCTTGAGAATGTCGTCCTCGCCGTTCCACAGGGCGAGGGCGAAACAGATGATTTGATGACTGTCGCAGATCCCGGCGAGCCCGTCCTCGTTCCAGCGGTAAGCGCGCGAGCGGGCGTGGTCATGCGGAAAGTATTGCCAGGCGTCGCCGCTGGCGCTGTAGTCCTCGCGCACGGTGCCCCAGGCGCGCTCGCTCAGGTAGGGCCCCAAGCGTTTCCAATGCGCGCGGCGTTCGGCGGCAGCGCGCAGGCGCGCCGTTTCGGCGTTCATGATCCGGTCCCGTCAGCCGGCCCCGGAACCGCCGCCCCCGGCAGCGCCGCCGCCTGCGCCCGCGGCCGACCCCGTACTCGCCGCCCCGCTCCCGACGAAGGCGGCGAAACCGGCTTCGGCGTCCCCGTGGGCCCCGGCGACGAACCATGGCGGCGCGGCGCCCGGATGTTTTTTCAGATAGCGCGACCATTGAGCGGCGAGACCAAGCGCGATTCCGTAGACGATCCAACGCGATCGCAGCGATGCGCGGCCCGCGTCATCTCTGCTGCCGGCGATTGTCTTGAGGTGCTGCTTGAATCCACGCCACCTCGCCATCTCGACGAGGCCGGCATCCGACAGCGGCGTCGTCGAAGCCGTCATGATCATGCCAGTCAGGCCGGCCAGCGCGAGCGCGGTCGGCAGCAGGAAAAGCCAGGCGTCGAAGCGCGGAATGAACGGCGCGACGGCGATACACGCGATGCCGGCGAGGATCAGCATCATGGTCGAGACGAACAGCAGCTGCTTCCGGGCGGCCTTCCGTTCGTGATCCAGCAGACCCCGCGCGTCCAGGTCCGCGTAGACGGCGGCCGAGAAGCGGCGCGCGCCACGCGCCAGGCGACTGTGGGCTTTCGTCATCGTGACGTCCTCGCCCTGGTCCGCGAACGCAATGCTGAGCGCTTCCGCTTCGTGCGTGGACAGGTCGTGCTTGCCGCGCACTTGCGACAGCCCGTAGCGGCGTGTGCCCAGCTTGCGCGGCAATTCGCGCACGACCAGGACGCCGCGGTCCGCAAGATCGAGCAGCGTCGCGACCGGGTGGAACGCCGAGGCGCGGCCTTTTCCTGCGAGCGCCGCGGCGAGCGCCGCCGGCAGCGGCTCCGGCGGCTCGGTCGTGGCGGCGGCCGGACGGACGTCGGTTCCAGGTGATGGATAGGCCGACCGCAGCGTCAGCAGAAGCAGCACCCCGGCGATGAAGATGCCGCCAGCCGCCATCAGCCACCTGGGCGCGAGGGCCGCCGCATGATCCTGACGCTGCTGCCACGCCGGCGCCGTCGCGATGATACTGCCGGCCGGGTAGCGCGCCTCGACCACCATCCAGCCGTTCGCCTCGATGCCGCTGGCGGCGATCTCGATCGTCGTCCCCTCCACTGTGGCCGTGGCGCTATCGACACGACGCTGCTCGACGGTTGCGAGTTGCGCCGGCGGCACCGCTGCAGCGATCGTGGACCGGCTCTGCGCGATCGCATAGCGGTGCGCGGACGGCAGCAGCCGCCAGCGGACGACGTCCTGGTCGGCGACGCGGTAGGCGACGCCTCGAGCGATGTAACGCAGCTCGAACGTGTGGGTCGAGGGTCCGGTCGGGGTAAACCGCCACTCGACCCGAGTGCTCCGGCCCGTGGTGACGGCAATCTCCCCGGGCCCCTCGCCACGGCTGAACACGACGCCGTCCATACGCGCCTCGACCACCTCGATTCCATCCGTGCGGCTTTCCGGGAGGTCACGCCAGAGTTTCTGGAAGGTGCCGGACTGGAAGTCGAACGCGATGGTTTCGACGATCTCGAGGCTGCCGCCGGTGAGAACCGTAGCCCTGACGTCGAAACGGGACGCCCGATACTTGCCGGGACCCTCCCCGCGGGCTGGCGCGGGGAAGAGCAGCCCGGCGACGCACACGGCAAGAAGGGCGATGGCTGCCCTGATGGGGTGACCTGTCCTGTCACGGCGGGTCGCTACAGTTGCATGCATGGTCATTCGATTCACTCTGCGCAAGAAGGACGACCGTCTCCAGACGCACCCGTCGGGGCTCAACCGGACGGGCGATCGGCGGCTGAGCCGCCGCGACATCGAGCACCGTGAACGCATGCTCGAACACCTCTATCGCACGCAGGACCTCAGAACGCCGCAGTCCTAATAGCCCATCTCCCGCTCGATGGCGCGGACAATTCGATCGAGCTCGTCGACCAATGGTCCGCCGCCCGCCGCGCGGAACGATCGTATCAGCGACTGGTAGTAGCTCAGGATGTCGTCCGCGCCGGCGTTGAAACGCTCCCACACTCTATCGCCGACGTTTCGCAGATCGCGGAGGATCGCATAGGCGTTGTGGACTTTGTCCGCCGCCGACACCCTCAGGCTCGGCGCCGGCAGGGTCCGGGCATGCTCGACATACATCTTCTTCCGTTCCGCCCAGGGTTCCTTGGGCGTGGCCCACGAATCGGTGCAGTCCTCGACGATTCGCGCCACGCCGCTGCCGAATCTGGTGGCAATGTCTTCGAGCCGCGCGCGGCCGCCATGGTCTTCTGCCGCGTCGTGCAGCAACGCGGCAATCGCCTCGTCCTCGCTGCCGCCGTCGTCGATCAC
>JANPCT010000652.1:0-7124 GCA_031431095.1 Acidobacteriota bacterium
AGCGCGACGCGCTCGTCACCATGGCGCGTGCCCTCGCCCCCGCGATGCTGGGCAACGTCGTCGACATCAAGGCCGTGCCGATCGCATTCAGCCGCAACGCAGACCGTCTGGCGGTGACCGCCGGCGAGGCTTCCCTCGACGTCGCCACGAGGATGGATCACTCGCCGACGTGTGGCGCCATCCTGTGGTTCACGCCTCTTGCCGCCACGACAGCCTCGACACTCGGGCACACCACGTCGGAAGCGTGGTCGGGCTCGTCGCTCGGCACGCAATGGTCGATTGGCGACAGGCGCGCGTCTTTCTATGGCGCGTTCGAACTGAAGTAGGCGCCCGCTGTTGCCATTCGCGTCCCTCATCCTGGGCCTGCTGCTCTGGCAGGCCCCCGCCGATCTTTCCGCTACAAAACACGCGGATGCCGTCGCCGCCGAGATCGCCCCGGCAGTCTCGGCCCAGCTCGCGTCCGGCGGCATCAAGGCCTCTGTCAGAGCGAACACGCTGACGTTCTGGTGGGTGAAGCAGCTCGCCATGAAGTCGACGCCTGCCGCCTGGACCGACATGGGGGAAGGCACGCTCGTCGGCGCAGTCAGGATCGACAAGGACTTCCGCGACGTGCGCGGGCGCGTGGTGAAAGCGGGCGTCTACACGCTCCGCTACGGCATCCAGCCGGCGAATGGGGATCATCTCGGCGTCTCCCCGTACCGCGACTTCCTGCTGCTGTCCCCGGCGTCGCAGGATAGCGACCCCGCCCGGCAGAAACACGACAGCCTCGTTGATCTGTCGAAGCAGGCCATCGGCGGCTCGCATCCCGCGGTATGGAGCATCGATCCGCCGGTTGCAACCGATCCCGTGCTGACGGTCCTTACGACCGACCTCGGACACAAGGCTGTCGTGATGGAGGTCGCGGTGGCCGGAGGCACGTTCCGGTTTGGTCTGGTCCTCGTCGGCAAGATTGAGGCCTGATCGATGCAGCTTGCCGGAGGCGCGGCCCTCATCACCGGCGGTAAGCGGATCGGCGGGGCGATTGCCCGCGCGCTCGCGGTTGCGGGGATGGACGTCGCGCTGTCGTACAACAGCTCGCGCGCCGAAGCGGAAGCGGTGGCGGCCGACGTCAGGGCGTCGGGCCGGCGCGCCCATCTCGCGAGCGCGAACCTCGGTAACCCGGAAGACTGTCGAGCGCTGGTCGACGGAGCCGCCGCCGCTTTCGGGCGGCTCGACGTGCTCGTCAACATGGCGTCGGTCTACAGCGCAGTGCCGTTCGACGATACCGACGCAGAGGCGTGGAACCGTGTCGTCAACGTCGATCTGCGAGCGGCGTTTCTCTGCGCCCACGCCGCGGTCCCGCACCTGCGCCGCGCGGGCGGCGGGCGGATCGTCAACTTCTCGGACTGGGTTGCGGCAAGCGGCCGGCCGCGGTATCCAGGGTTTCTCCCGTACTACGTCGCGAAGAAGGGGGTCATTGCGCTGACGGAGGCCCTCGCGCTCGAGCTCGCCGCTGACCAGATCCTCGTGAACGCGATTGCCCCGGGACCGATTGTCGCGCCTCCCGGAACGAGCGAGGAAGAGCAGAGGGCCGTCGAATCCGCCACGCCGCTCGGCCGCTGGGGCGGCGCCGATGCGATCGTCCGCGCCGTCATGTTCCTGGTGGAAACCGACTTCGTCACCGGCGAGACCGTTCGCGTCGATGGCGGGCGCCACGTGAAATAGGCGATGGCCGACTGAACGACGCCGATCCGACGGGCCACCCGCCGCCGTGCCCCGGTGCGGTCGAACTGACGGTCACATCACGAACCCTGATGTGCTGCTGGAACTGCTGGCGGATTGCGAGACCGAGAAGAGTCGAAGAGCGTTTCCATCGAGTTCAGCGCGCCGGTCAGTTCCTGTCGTTCGCGGGCGAAACAGAATCGCAGGTAGCCTTCGCCCTGCGCCCCGAAATCCCCGCCGGGGACGCACCCGATCCGGCCCGCCTCGATCAAGTATTCCGTCATCGCCCAGGAAAGCGATTCGCCCCTCGCCCGTGACGGTGGCGTCCACGCCGGATCGATCCGCAGGAAGGCGTAGAACGCGCCCTTGGGCGGCTCGCCGGCGAACACGCCTCCGGCGCTCTCACGAATCCCCGCATAGAACAAATCGCGCCTGGCCTTCAGCTCGTCGCGGAATTCCGTCACGCGGTCCTGCAATCCCTCCAGTGCGCCGATGCCGCCGAACTGGACGACAGAGGCCACGTTGCTGGCGGTGTAGAAGAGCGCCTTCTTCATCCGGTCGCGCAGGGCCGCATCTTCAGCCGCAACGTAACCCAGACGCAGCCCGGTCATCGCGTAGGTCTTGCTGAACGTATAGAAGGAGATCGTGCGCTCGTACATACCCGGCAGCGAGGCGATACTGACGTGCTCTCCTTCGAAGACGACGTCCTCGTAAGCCTCGTCGGAAATGACCCAGATGCCGTGGCGCTGCGCCAGTGCCGCAATGGCCTGAAGGTCCTCGCGCGTGAGTACGCCGCCGGTTGGATTGCCGGGCGAGTTGACGTAAATCGCGCGGGTCTTCGGCGTGATTGTCGCCGCGAGCTCGTCGAGGTCGTAGCGCCACCCGCGCGATTCGTGCAGTGGACAGGGGACCGGCACGCCGTGCGCCAGCCTGATGTTTCCTGCACACGGCGGCCACTCGGGATCCGGGACGATGACCTCGTCTCCGGGCTCGAGCAACGCCTGACAGATGATGAACAAACCGTGAATGCCGCCTGTCGTCACCATGATCTCGTCGGGACTGCCGATCGGGATGCGATTGCTGGTGCGCAGCTTGTCGGCGAGCAGCTCCAGCAGTCGCGGCACGCCGGTGGTCTGCAGGTAGTGGCTCTTGTTTTCGTCGATCGCGCGCCGCATCGCGTCCTTGACCGTATCGGGCGCGTCGAAGCTGACGTCACCCTGATCGAGACGGTACGGATTCTTGACGCTATACATCATGTCGCGGATGCGAATGATGCCGGAGAGGGGGATCGAGTCGAGGAATTGGCCCATGCCAGAATGTTATCAGTCAGACGAGTGACAGGATGCGTTCCAATGTCGCGGCGGCTCGCCCGATCGGCAGGTTGCTGACGTAGAAATGACGCACGCCGGACGCGGTCAACTCACGAATCGATCTCGCGCAGACGGAATCGGGTGTGCCGCCGGCCGCGAACTCGGCGCGCAGTTCGTCGATCGGCACCGGCAGGAACTCCCGCAGCGTCTCGAGCGTGCGCGCGTTTGCCGAGCGGTAGTAGAACACGCCAAACATCGCGGGAAGCGCGAGCCGCCGTTGTTCGGTCTCGGCGAGGAACCGCTCGACGGCGGTCCTGCTGTAGTGCGACACGATCTGCGTCAGATAGAACTCCGCGGTCACGCGGTCGGCAAGCAGGTGCTCCACCTGGCTTGCGGCATCGGCGTGAGGGTTGGCCCACCCTCCCAGCGCCAACGCCGCTTCGCGCTCGCGGATCATCTCGCGAAGCTGCCACGCGTGATCCACGCACCGCGGCGGACCAACGTGCTTGTCGCCGCCAAGGATGACGAGCGATTCAAAGCCGTTGTGCCGCGCCCGATCCGCGTAGGCCAGGCAGTAATCCGCCGTGTGCTTGCAGGTCAGGAACGGGACAACGCGTGAGCGCGGGACATCGCTGCCGAGATTGATGATCAGGTGCCGCAGGTTGTCTTCTTCCTTCATCCCGACCGCGCTGTCGGTCAGGAAGACGAAGGTCCCGCTGCGCGTCAGTCCGCGCACCGCGTGATACGTATCGATCCAGGCGTCCATGCTGGCGGCCGTCGCCAGCTCGGCCCGCGGCGGCCGCAGCTCCGCCGCGATCACCTGGCCGCCGCTCTTCAATTGATCGACAAGTAACCCCATAACGTGGTTCGTGGTCGGTGCTCGGTGGCAAGCAGTGTTCGTGGCTGCCCCCGAACACTGCCAACCACCAACCGCCAACCACAAACTATCTATACTACCCCCTTAGTGCCTGCCGATCGCGCCGCGCTGGAGCGGCTTGCCGCGTTGCCGCGCCTCCCGCTCGCGATCGAGCCCACGCCGCTCGACGCCGTGCCGCGGCTGCAGGACGCCCTCGTCCCTTCCAGCGCATTGCCGCTTCGGCTCCTGGTGAAGCGCGACGATGCGATTCCGTTCGGCTTCGGCGGCAACAAGATTCGCAAGCTGCAACTGGTTGCGGCGCAAGCGGTCGCGGAAGGGGCCGACACCCTCATCACCACCGGCGGCATTCAGTCCAACCACGCGCGCGCGACGGCCGCGATCGCCGCCCGGCTCGGGCTCCGGTGCGTGCTCGTCGCGAACGGCACCCCGCCGGACCGGGTCACGGCGAACGCCCTGCTCAATCGTCTGCTCGGTGCGGACGTGCGCTATGTGGGTTCGCGCGAGGAGCGCGCGCCAGCCATGGAGCGGGTTGCAACCGAGCTCCGTGGCGAGGGACGATGTCCGGTTGTCATTCCGCTCGGCGCCTCTACGCCGCTCGGCGCCGCCGCATACGTCCTCGCCGTCACTGAATTGCTGGCGCAGGTCCCGGAGCCGGACGTAATCCTGCTGTCGACATCGTCGGGCGGCACCCAGGCCGGCATCGTCGCCGGCTGTCGGCTGCACGGCCTCTCGACGCGCGTGATCGGCATCAGCGCCGACGACCCGCCGAGAGTAATTTCGCGTGACGTGCGCCGCATCCTTGGCGGCCTTGAATTGCTCGCGGGGTGCGCGTCCGGCGTGCTCACCGATGCGGCGATCGAGATTGACGATACGTTCGTGGGGAACGGCTATGGAATGCCGACGCCGGCTTCGATTGAAGCGGTCGAGATGTGCGCCCGGCACGAAGCGCTCTTTCTCGACCCGACCTACACGGCCAAGGCGATGGCGGGATTGATCGCACGCCTTCGATCGGGTTTGCTGCCGGCCGGATCGGTGATCTTCTGGCACACTGGAGGCCAGGTGGGGTTGTTCGCCTAGCGCCTGAATCGCGTCAATGCAGAAGGCAGAAGGCAGCTGATGATTGCAATCACGTTCCTCGGAGCGGCGCGGACGGTGACTGGCTCGAAGTATCTGGTCGAGGCTAATGGGACGCGCGTGATGGTGGATGCGGGGCTGTTCCAGGGGATGAAGGAGCTGCGCGAGCGTAACTGGCAGGAACTGCCGGTGCCGGCGTCGAGCCTCGAGGCGATCGTCCTGACACATGCGCATCTCGACCACTGCGGCTATCTGCCGCGGCTCGTCTCGCAGGGATTCCGCGGCCGCGTCTTCTGCACGCAGGGCACGCAGGATCTCTGCAGAATCGTCCTGCCCGATGCCGGCCACCTCCAGGAGGAGGACGCCGCGTTCCTCAATCGCCACAACTTCTCGAAGCACAAGCCGGCGCTGCCGCTGTACACCGAAGTCGACGCCGCGCGTGCCGTGTCGCTGCTTCAGCCCTGCGGCTACGATCGGCCGATGCCGGTCGCGAGGGGCGTCGACGTGGAGTTCATCAACGCCGGGCACCTGCTCGGTTCCTCGTATGTCCGCATGCGTGTGGATGGCCGGACGGTGCTGTTCGGCGGTGACCTCGGCCGCTTCGGGCGTCCCGTGCTGCCGGACCCGGCGCCAGTCTCGGAGGCCGACTATCTGCTGGTGGAGTCCACCTACGGCAACCGTGTGCACGAGCAGGACGACAACGGCGACAGGCTCGCCACGATCGTCCGCGAGACGGCGCACATCGGCGGCAAGCTGATCATTCCGGCGTTTGCGATCGGCCGCGTCGAAGAGCTGATCTACTGGCTCAGACGCCTCGAGGCGGAAAAGCGCATCCCGGTTCTGCCGGTGTTCGTCGACAGCCCGATGGCGGCCGCGGCGCTGGCTCGCTACACCGCGCGCGTGCACGAGCTCGATCCCGAGATGCAGCCGGAGGAGACCGACGACAAGGCGCCACACGCCGCCGCCGCGGCGAGCCAGCCGGACATCCGCCGCCGCCACGCGACGGAGGAACGGCAGATGTGCGTGTTCTGCACGGAGCGCTTTCAGGTCATCAGCACAGTGGAACAGTCGAAGCAGCTCACCGCGTCGAAGATCCCCTCGATCGTGATCTCCGCGAGCGGCATGGCGGAAGGCGGCCGTGTCCTGCACCACCTCAAAGCGGCACTGCCGGACGCCCGCAACACGGTCCTGTTCGCCGGCTACCAGGCCGTCGGCACGCGGGGACGACGGCTGGTCGACGGGGAAAAGACGATCAAGATGCACGGTGCCTGGGTTCCCGTGGCGGCGCGCATCGAGCATCTCGACTCGATGTCGGCCCACGCGGACGCCAACGAAATCATGCGGTGGCTGCGCGGCTTCACTCGTCCGCCAGCGCAGACCTTCATCGTCCATGGAGAGCCCACGGCGCAGGACGCGCTCGGCGCGAGGATCCAGGCTGAGCTTGGCTGGTCGCACCATGCCCCGGCGCACCGGGAAACCATTAAGATCGCGTGATGACTCGCCGCTACATGACGTCCGCCTGCTGCGTTCTCGTCCTCGTTACCGCCCTCGAGGCACAGGGCCCCGCGCGTCCCGGCAGCCCGCTGATCGAGCGGGTCGGTGACACGGGGTTCATCCAGCTTCAGGCGCCGAGCTTCGCGCAACTGGACGCGCGTCAGAAGGTGCTGGCGTACTGGTTGACCCAGGCCTCGATCGCGATCGATCCGATCATCTACGACCAGCTTTCGAGCTTTGGGCTTCGCGAAAAGCGACTGCTCGAAGGCATCCTCTCGCGCCAGGACGCCATTGCGCCCGCGGTGTTGCCGAAGATGCGGGAGTACGCCCTGCTGTTCTGGGCCAATCGCGGGAACCATAACGAAACCACGGCGCAGAAATTCCTGCCGTCCTTTACCGTCGAGGAGCTGCAGGATGCGGCGCTGAAAGCCCGGGCGGCCGGGGCGTTCGCATCGACGGCCGGCGATCTGCCGCCGCTGCCGGATGCCGCTGTGGTGACGAAGGAACTCGCCGAACTGCGCGCTCCGATGTTCGACCCGGCCTTCGAACCGATGACGACCGCCAAGACTCCGCCGGCCGGGAAAGACATTCTTCAGGCCAGCGCCAACACGTTCTACCGCGGCGTCACGCTCGAGGATCTCAAAGGTTTCCAGGAGCGCTACCCGCTG
>JANPCT010000653.1:0-2948 GCA_031431095.1 Acidobacteriota bacterium
CCATCGACCGTGTTCACGATCGACACGGCCGCGAAGCCGCCTTACGCGCAGGACTGGAACGTCAGCGTGCAGCGTTCGCTCGTCGACCGCTACCTGGTCGAAGTGCGGTATGTCGGCGCGAAGGGAAGCCGCCTGCCGCGCAATGTCGAGGTCAACCCCGCCGTCTACCGTCCCGGCGCCACCGCGCAGAACGCCGATCAGCGCCGCGTCTACGCCAACTGCCCCGCGGGCGGCGGCACCTGTGACTTCTCGACGATCGCGATGCTCTCGTACGTGACGCGGTCGATGTACCACGCCGGCCAGGCCAGCGTGTCGCGGCGCTACTCCGCGGGCGTCGGCTTCAACGTCTCGTACTGGCTCTCGAACACCAGGGACGAACTCTCGTCCATGAACCTATCGGGCGCGGCGGCCAAGGCGCTGGCCGGCGAGAACGACCTCGCCCAGAACCCCTTCGATCTCGCGGCGGAGTACGGCCCGTCGCTCTTCGACGCGCGGCATCGCTTCGTCGCCAGCGCCAGCTGGGAGCCGCGCCTCCCGTCGCCGGCGGCGCCGGCGGTGCGCGTCATCCTCGGCGGCTGGCGGATCAACGCGATCGCAACGATGAACTCGGGGACGCCGTTCACTGTCACCGACTCCGCCAACGTCGCGCTGCAGGCGAACAGTCCGCCGATCTCCGGCTTCGCGGCAAGCCGTCCCAACCTGGTCGGCGATCCGAACGCCGGGCCTCGCACCGTCAACGCATGGATGTCCGCCTCGGCGTTCCAGCGTCTGAACCCCGCGACCCAGGCCGGCCAGTTCGGCAACGAAGGGCGCAACGCCGTCCGCGGGCCAGGGTCCGCCAACCTCGACGTCTCACTGGTGCGCCACCTCCAGCTCACCGAGGGGGTCCGCCTCGAGCTGCGCGCCGAATCCTTCAACGTCACCAACCACGTCAATCTGGGGCTGCCGGTCGCGGACCTCAATTCCGCCAACTTCGGCAGGATTCTCTCGGCCGGACCGCCGCGCCTGATGCAGTTCGCCGCCAAGGTGATCTTCTGACCAGGTCCGGCTGGCGACCATGACCCGTACGGGGGAAGACAGCGCGCGCTACGAGGGATGGCGCGTCGCGCTCGCCTCGAGCGTTGGCGTCTTCGTCAGCTTCGCGTCGCTGCTGGTCTACACGTTCGGCATCCTGCTGAAGCCGCTCGCCCAGGAGTTCGCGTGGTCGCGCGAGGCGGTGTCGGCGGCGTTCGGCGTCGCCGCGATGACGGCCGCCGTGGCCTCGCCGGCACTCGGCCACCTGCTCGATCGCCACGACCCGCGGCGGGTCATCGTCCCCGCCTTGATCGTCTTCGGCTCCGCCTTCGCGTCGCTGGCGTGGCTGACGCCGCATCTGTGGCATCTCTACGCGATCTTTTTCGTGCTCGGGCTGGTCGCCAACGGCACCGCGCAGATGGCGTACAGCCGCGCCGTATCGACATGGTTCGACCGGCGCCGCGGCGCCGCGCTCGCGATGATCATGTCGGGCGGCGCGGTTGGCGCGATGGTCCTGCCACCCGTGGCGTCCGCGCTCATTCGGCAGGTGGGCTGGAGATCGGCCTGCCTGTTGCTCGGCGCAATGGTCCTGGTCATCGGGCTGCCTGCCGTGCTCGGGTTCGTCCGGGAACGGCCGGCGGCGCGACCGGCGCCGGATCAGGCGGCTCCGGGCGTTTCACTGGCGGACGGACTGCGATCGCGCGTCTTCTGGATCCTCGTCGTCGTGCTCTTTTTCAGCTCGATCGCGCAGAACGGCGCGATCACGCACGCCGCAGCGCTCCTCACCGATCGGGGCATCCCGGTTAGCGGCGCCGCGATCGCGATGGCGGCGATGGGCGGCGCGAGCCTGGCCGGACGGCTGGTCACGGGCTGGCTGCTCGACCGGTTCTTCGCGGCGCGCGTCGCCTTCGTCCTGCTCAGCGTCGCCGCGCTCGGCACGTTCCTGCTCTCGACCGCGCACACGATGTCGGTCGGCGTCGCCGCCACGGTGATGATCGGATTTGGCATGGGCGGAGAGACGGACGTGACGCCGTACATCCTCTCCCGTCACTTCGGCCTGCGGGCCTTCTCGACGCTCTACGGATTCACCTGGACCGCCTACGCGATCGCGGGCGCGATCGGACCGATTCTCATGGGCCAGGCGTTCGACGCCACCGGTTCGTACGAGACACTGCTTGTGGCGCTCGCGGCCGCGACCGTGGGGGTCGCCGTCCTGATGCTCTTCATGCCGCGCTACGAGTCACCTGTGGCACCGCACCCTGCGCTCGTCTGACGCCACGACGCCGCGGCGCCGCGCTCTTGAAAGCATTCACCTCTGTTCCTGCAGGTGTTTCTCGATGCGCCGGTCGGGGATCAGCCAGATGAGCGCGACGGTGACGAACAGGGCGGCCGAGATCCATGGCCGCATGAAGGCGATGGGAATGGCCACCGCATACAGGACGATCGACAGCCAGCCTTTCCGGTCGTCGCCGATCGCGGCCTTCATGGGTGAGTGGGCGCCCTGCGACGTGATGATGGCGCGGACCAGGATGGTGAACGCAATCGCCGCGTTGAGAAGAACGATGCCATACACGGCGGTGGGGACGGGGGCGACATGGGCCTCGCCCATCCACGCGGTCGCGAATGGCACCAGCGATAGCCAGAAGAGCAGATGGAGGTTGGCCCACATGATCGAGCCAGTGACCTGCGTCGTCAGATGGAACAGGTGATGATGGTTGTTCCAGTAGATGCCGAGGAACACGAAGCTGAGGATGTAGGCGGAGAGCTTCGGCACCAGGAACTGCATCGCCGGCCAGTCGTGCCCGGCGGGCGTCTTAAATTCCAGCACCATGATCGTGATGAGGATTGCGATGACACCGTCGCTGAAGGCTTCCAGTCGTGTTTTCTGCATGCCGGTCCGGTGATTCTACTCAACGTGAGACAATTTGCCGCGT
>JANPCT010000654.1:0-1866 GCA_031431095.1 Acidobacteriota bacterium
ATCGCCCGAACAATCAGTTGTCGCAGCTGCGGCAGGGCAGCGACGGATCGCAGGATCCCATCCCGGGCGGTCCGCCGCCCGTCGGCGTCGGCCCCGGCGGCGGCTTGACCTCGCGCGTGCCAACCTCGCCCGGCGGCGTCAGCGGTCGCACGGAATGCGACAAGGATCGCATGGAGCTGGCGATGGCGGACAACTCGGTGACCTTCCGCAACCTGTTCGGCGAAGCCAACCGCAACAACGTCAGCTTCTACCCAATCGATCCGCGCGGCCTCGCCGCCTTCGACACGCCGATCGGGCCGGCGCCTCCCTTGAGTCCCTCGGAAGACTATGCGCAGCTGCGCACGCGCGCCGACGCGCTGCACACCCTCGCGATCAACACCGACGGCATCGCCCTCATCGGCAACAACGACCTGAAGAAACAGCTGCGCAAGGTGGCCGACGATCTCACTTCGTACTACCTGATGGGGTATTACTCGACCAACAGCAAGCTCGATGGACGCTTTCGCGCCATCAAGGTGCGCTCGAGGCGGCCGGGGATCGAGGTGCGCGCGCGGCGCGGCTATAGCGCCGCGACGGCCGCGGAAGTCGCGAAGTCCAGGGCCGCCGCCGAGACCGTGATTCCCGAGGCGACCGCCGCGGTGAATCGCGCCCTCGGCGCGATCGAGAGCGATGCGCGCGCCGCCGGCCGCAAGACCGTGCGAGGCGCCGGCGAGCCGATGGTGTTTCATCGCGGGCCATCGACTGGCAACCAGGTCCAGCCGGCCGCGGGACGCATCTTTCCGCGCAGCGAGCGGCTGCGAATGGAGATGGAAGCCGACGCGGCGGCTCCGGTCTGGACGGGCGCGCTGCTGGATCGCAACGGGAACCGGACAGCAGTGCCGGTGGTGGCGGGAGAACGCGCCGACGCGGCGACGGGCCAGCGCTGGCTCACCGCCGACATCACGCTCGCCCCGCTAGGCCCGGGGGACTACGTCGTCGAGCTCTCGACGATCCGGGGCACCGAGACGGCGAAGACGCTCGTCGCGATTCGCGTCACGCAATAGCAGACGTGCGCAAGCCGGTCGTCATGGGTCAGCGATCGCGCCATCAAATCAGCATCGGCAGCAGAGCGCGCAGCCGGTCGATTTCCTTCTCCAGCGTCGGAAAGATTTCGCGCGCCGCATCGAAGTCGGCGTCGAAGCCGATCGTCTCCATGCGGGCGGCCGTGTCGCGGGCCGCACCGGTGGGGAAGTTGCTCAGCGATCCCTGCAGCGTATGGGCGGCGTGGCGCAAGCGTTCCGCGTCCCGGCTGTCGATCCCGCCATTGACCTCGTCGAGCAGCCGGCGGCTGTCGGTGAGGAACAAGTCGATCAGCCGTCGCGCGAGACTGATGTCGTTGCCGAGCCCGTCGAGGAAGGCAGCGCGGCCCGCCAACTCCGGCGGCAGCAGGACGGCGGGTTCGCTGTCTGACGCCAGGCTCTCGACTATGCGGAACAGCCGCTCGCGCGCCATCGGCTTGATCAGCACTTCGTCGATCCCCGCGGTGTGGCAGTGGTCGAGGTCCCTGGACATGACCGAGGCGCTCATCGCGACGAGCGGGAGGTGGCCGCCCTGGCCGTGCTCCCAGCTGCGGATTGCCGCCGCCAGCTGAAACCCGTCCATCTCCGGCATCTGCAAGTCGAGCAGGACGATCTGCACGGCATGCCGCGCCAGCTCCACGAGGGCCTCGCGGCCGTTGCGCGCGGTAATGACATGATGCCCGCGGGAGCGCAGCAAGTGCGCGACCAGCTCGCGATGCACCTGCTCGTCCTCGGCGACAAGGACAGTGACGGCACGAATCTGCTCCGCTTCGATCGTCGCGCCCGGGGCCGCCGCCGCGCCCTGCCG
>JANPCT010000655.1:0-5247 GCA_031431095.1 Acidobacteriota bacterium
TCGCGCGCCGCACGCCGCCGGAGCTCCGTGTCGTGCCGTTCGAAGAGGTCCTGAAGGAGGCGGACGGCAACAGAGGGCGCGCCGCCGAACTGCTCCAGGTCGGCTACAAGGCACTGCTCGCCAAGCTCAAGGAGCATGGCATCGACTGAAGTCCGGTTACCCCGAGGCCAGTCCGATCGCCCGTAGCGCCGCCGCGATTTCATCCTTCGTCACGTCGGCCACCACCTCGCACTCGCCGATCGTCTTCGGCAGCACGTAATGCAGTTGTCCGGCGACGATTTTCTTGTCGTGGGCGATCGCCGCGAGCGCTTCCGTGACCGGGATGTCCGCCACTGCCGGAAGCGGCCCCATTTTCGCAATCAGCGCCGCGACGGCGTCGCGATCGGCGGCCGGCATCGTGCCGCGTGCCACTGCGATACTGGCTGCGACGAGCATCCCGTAGCCGACCGCTTCTCCATGCCGGAAGCGCCGGTACCTGGTGACTGCTTCGAGGGCATGACCCGCCGTGTGTCCGAAGTTCAGCGTCCGCCTCAGTCCCGTTTCCCGCTCATCCTGCTCGACGACGGCCGCCTTGATGCGGCAGGATTCGGTGACAATGGCCATCAGAGCGTCGGGGTCGCGCGCGAACAGTGCCGGCAGTGATGCGGCCACGCCATCGAACAGGCCGCGGTTCGCGATCACCCCATACTTGATCACCTCGTAGAGTCCCGCCCGGAACTCCCGCCGCGGCAGCGTGACGAGGAGTGCCGGATCGACGATGACCAGCGCGGGTGGGTGGAACGCGCCAATCAGGTTCTTGCCCTGGGCATGGTTGACGCCGACCTTGCCGCCGACCGCGCTGTCGACTTGTGCCAGCAGCGTCGTCGGAATCTGGACGATGGGGAGGCCGCGCAGGTAGGTGGCCGCCGCGAACCCCGCGGTATCGCCGAGCACTCCGCCGCCGACGGCAACGAGGGCGCTGCCGCGATCGGCGTGCGCGCGCACGAGCGCATCGTAGATGCGCCCGACCGTGTGCAGGTTCTTGTAGCGCTCGCCGTCAGGGATGAGGATCGGCTCTTCGGCCGTCAGCGAGGCGAACGACGCCTCGTGAAGGCGCCACACCGTCGGGTTGGAAACGAGAAAACGCCGCCGCGGAACGCCGACGCCGTCGAGCAGACTGCCGGCGTCGGCGGCCGACCCTGGCTCGATGTGGATGCCGTAGCGGCCGCTGCGGCTGCCGACGTCGAGAAGCACGGGTGATACGATAACAAAGATTTGCAGGCCGATTTCCTGATAATCGGGAGCGGCATCGCCGCGTTGCGGGCCGCGGCCGCGCTCGAAGGCGCGGGTGACGTGCTGGTGCTCACCAAGGCGGGACCGCGCGCCGGGAACACCGGCTACGCGCAGGGTGGGATTGCCGCGGCGGTCGGGTCCGACGACAGTCCGGCTCGGCACCTGGCCGACACGCTGGCCGCGGGCGACGGGCTGTGCGATGAGCGCGCTGTGTCGGTGCTGGTCGAGGATGGCCCGCGCTACGTCCGCGAACTGATGGGGTGGGGGGCCGCGTTCGATCGCGACGCCTCCGGCGCCCCCGAACTCGGGCTCGAGGCGGCGCACAGCACGCGGCGCGTCCTCCATGCGAGAGACGCGACCGGCCGCGAAATCGGACGGGCGTTGTGGGAGCGCGTTTCGCGCATCCCGAACGTGCGGATTCATGCCCACGCCCGCGCCGTGGCGTTGATCGTCGACGAGGGCCGCTGCGCAGGCGTGGCATTTCTGCACGACGACGGGACGCGCGCGACTGCTCGCGCCCGGCGCACGCTCCTCGCGACCGGCGGCGCCGGCCACGTGTTCAGCGAAACGACGAACCCGCCCGTCGCCACCGGCGACGGCGTGGCCATGGCCTACTTCGCCGGGGCCGCGGTGGCGGATCTCGAGTTCGTGCAGTTCCACCCGACGGCGTTGAAGATGGCCGGGCAGCCGCGCTTCCTGCTGTCGGAAGCGCTCCGGGGTGAGGGGGCGCGCCTGATCAACGCCGCCGGCGAAGCGTTCATGACCCGCTACGACCCGGCGGGAGATCTGGCGCCGCGGGATCGCGTGGCGCGAGGTATCGTGCGCGAGGCGCAGCGATCAGGGGCGGACGTCTATCTCACGCTCGACGGCCTCGATCCCGCGTTCGTGCACGCGCGCTTCCCGCTGATCTCAGAAGCGTGCCGCCGCGCCGGCCTCGACCTGGCCACCGATCGGATCCCGATCGGTCCAGCGGCACACTACGCGATGGGCGGGGTCGTGACCGACGTCGACGGCGCCACGACGATGCCCGGGCTCTTTGCCGCCGGTGAAGTTGCCTGTACCGGCGTCCATGGCGCCAATCGCCTGGCCAGCAATTCGCTGCTGGAAGGGCTTGTGTTCGGCGCGCGCGCGGGACTGTCGATGCGCGCACCGGGCGACGCGGCCCCCTGCGCCGGCCTGGCGCACCGTGCCGTCGCCGGCACTCGCAGGGATGATCGGGGCATGCACCCGGACGCTGCTTCGCTTGACGCCGAAGAGGTGCGGGCCTTGATGTGGGAGCATGCCGGACTTTTTCGCTCGGCTGACGGGCTCCGCTCGCTGGTGGCCCGGCTCGGGACCCCGGCGCCGGAGGAGGAAACCATCGTCACCGTCGGCCGCCTGATCGCTGCCGCCGCGCTGCGCAGGGAGGAGAGCCGGGGCGGGCACTTCCGCCGCGACTATCCCGAACGCGATGACTCGCGTTGGCAGTACCGGATCATGGAGACTATGGCGTAAACGTTTTGGGCAGGACAACATTCGGGTTCGTGTTCTGCGGTGTCGGAATCAGAGCTTATGGCAGACAAAGACGGACAGAAGCCCGGCGAGGGCAAGGGAGGCGTGACCGAAATCACGCCCCAGTCAGTGAATTTTTCTCAGTGGTATTTGGACGTGGTGCGCCGCGCGGAGCTGGCGGACTATACCGAGGTCAAGGGCTGCATGGCGATTCGCCCGTATGGCTATGCGATCTGGGAGCTGATCCAGCAGGCCTTCGACCGGCGGTTCAAGGCGACCGGGCACGTCAATGCCTACTTCCCGCTCTTCATCCCCGCCAGTCTCCTGAACAAGGAGAAGGAACACGTCGAAGGGTTCACGCCTCAGGTCGCGTGGGTGACGAAGGGTGGCGACGAGGAGCTCGCCGAGCCGCTCGCGATCAGGCCGACGTCCGAAGTCATCATCGGCACGTGCTACGCGAAGTGGATCAAGTCCTGGCGCGACCTGCCGGTGCTGATCAACCAGTGGGCGAACGTCGTCCGCTGGGAAAAGGTCACGCGGCCGTTCCTCCGGACGACCGAGTTTCTATGGCAGGAAGGGCACACCGCGCATGAAACAGCCGACGAGGCGCAGGAGGAGACGCTGAAGATCCTCGCGCTATACAAGGAGTGCGCGGAGACCGAACTGGCGATGCCGGTGGTGGACGGTCAGAAGAGCGAGAGCGAGAAGTTCGCCGGGGCTTCGCGCACCTACTCGATTGAAGCGTTGATGGGCGACGGCCGCGCCCTCCAGGCGGGCACCTCGCACAACCTCGGACAGAACTTCGCCAAGGCGTTCGGCATCCAGTTCCAGGGACGCGACAAGGCCGTCCAGCATGCGTGGACGACGTCCTGGGGTGTTTCGACTCGTTTGATCGGCGGCGTCATCATGACGCATGGGGACGACAACGGACTGATTCTGCCGCCGCGCATCGCGCCGCACCAGGTCGTCATCGTGCCGATTCCGCGCGGCAACTGGCAGGAGACGGTGCTGCCGAAGGCGAAAGAGATTCAGGCTCTGCTCCAGGCGCGCGGCGTCCGCGTGTTCCTGGACGACCGAGATTCACAAACGCCCGGATGGAAGTTCGCCGAGTGGGAGCTGCGCGGTGTCCCGCTGCGCATGGAGATTGGCCCGAAGGATATCGAGAAGTCAGCCGTGATGGTGGCGCGCCGCGACACGCGGACGAAGGAATCCATGCCGATGGACGGCCTTCCCGACGCGGTGGTCGCCAAGCTCGACGAGATCCAGACGGCACTACTGGAGCGCGCGCGCAGCTTTCGCGAGGAGCACACGACGCGGGTTTCCTCGTATGAGGAATTCAAGAACGTGATGGAAGGGCGCCCCGGGTTCGTCATCACCGGCTGGTGCGGCAGTGCAGCCTGCGAGGCGGAGATCAAGGCGGACACGCAGGCGACGCTGCGTAACATTCCATTCGGCGGCGCCCATGTCGAGGGCACCTGCGTGAAATGCGGCCGCCCGTCCCCGGCCGAGGCGTGGTTCGCCAAGGCCTACTAAGCCCAAAGCCGAAAGGCGAAGGCTTATTTCTGCGCTTCAGGCTTTAGACTTTCGGCTTTAGGCTTTAGGAGTGAAACAGCGCCACCTCCGCAGTCTGCTTGGTGTCGTCGCGTGTGCGCTGCCGCCGCTGGTCTATTACTGGGGTCTCGACAATCCGTTCGTCTTCGACGATCGGGATACGGTTCTGCTGAATCCCTCGTTGGTTGACCCGCGGGATTTTCTCGCGGCCCTACTCCACAACAGCGCTCGTCCCGCGGTCAACTTCTCCTACGCGATCGATCGCGCGCTGTGGGGGATCAGCTCCTTCGGGTTTCACGTCACCAACCTCCTCCTTCACCTTGTCGTTGTCGGTCTGTTTTACGGCTGGTGCACTCGCGCGCTGGCCGACGGGTTCCGAACCGGCGCGGACGAGAACACATCCGGCGCGCGATCGGACGCCGACGAGGCGCCGAAGATTGAGTGGCCCGCGTTCCTTGCCGCGGCGGTGTTCGCGCTTCACCCCTTGATGGCCGCCGCCACGGGATACGTTTCCGCGCGATCTGAACTGCTGGCGGCGCTTGGCACATTTGCCGCGCTGGTGTTCGCGCGGCGGGCAATCGTGTCGTCGAACATCACCGCCGCGATTGGGGCGGCGGCCTTCGTGCTTCTCGCGGTGCAGTCGAGCGCATCGGCGGCCGCGGTGCCGCTCCTCATCCTCGTCTACGATGCGTGGGTACTGCGACAGCCGGGCTGGCGCGGCCGCGCCGCCCGCATCTACCTGCCGGCGACCGCCGCCGTCGCGGTGCTGGTCGCGCGGCGGATTCCAGCGGTGCTCGCGGCCGAGCGCGTTCCGGCGCGCAGCCTCATCGAGAACCTGCTGTCCGAGTCCATCGTCGTCTGGCGCTACCTCTGGCTGCTGGCCGGATCGACGGGTTACGCGCTCGTTCACCAGGTTCGCTGGGTGACGACGCC
>JANPCT010000656.1:0-2809 GCA_031431095.1 Acidobacteriota bacterium
GTCATGACCCTCTATCCCCGCATCTACTTCGCCTGTCACACCCGCCACGTCCGCGACCCGCAAAATTCGAGGGTCCTCAGCCGCCACCAGGCGAGCATCCTCGATCATCTCGACGAAATGACCCCGACCACCGTCATGGAGCTCGCCGGGCACATGGGGGTCACCGCGGCGACGATGTCGCTCGCCATCGATCGCGTCGAGCGCAAGGGCTACGTCGTCCGCCTCAAAGACGCCAAGGATAGACGGCGCGTCCACGTGCGGCTGACCACGGCGGGCGTGCGCGTACGCGAAGCGAGTTCCGTGCTCGACCCAAAACGGGTCGAAGCGCTGGTGGCGCGGCTCGACGACGGCGAGCGCGCGCAGGCGATCGAGGGCTTGGCGTTGCTCGCGCGCGCCGCACAGGAACAGATGCACGAAAGCAGCGCCGGTCAAAGAGCAGAACACACGGCAGACGGTCGGAGAGAGAAGGCGGGGGAGGTGTAATGCGCTGGATTATCTGGATCGCCGCGGGTGTCGCGATCGCGGGCGCCCTGATCGTGTTCGTTGGCTACAGGCTGCCGAAGGCGCATACGGCAACCGGATCGCTGCGCATCGCGCAGCCTGCGGAGGCGATCTATGCCCTGCTCGCGGATGTCGACAGGTATCCGTCGTGGCGTCCGGGCGTGAAGAGTCTGGTCCGCCAGCCGGATCGCGACGGCCGGCCGGCATGGACGGAGGCAGTGAGCGGCATGAAGATTCCTCTCTACTTCGAGAAGATGGAGCCGCCGTCGCTACTCGTGGCGCGCATCGCCGATCCGTCGCTGCCGTTTGGCGGGACGTGGACGTATCGCATCGCCGCCGCTCCCGGAGGAGCGCTGGTCACGATCACCGAAGACGGCGAAGTCTCCAATCCGTTCTTCCGGTTCATGTCGCGCTTCGTCTTCGGCTATCAGGCGACGCTGAATGAATTCGCCAAGAACCTCGAGGCCAGGACCAGGTGAGAGACATGTCGGAGAAACGCGAAGAATTCGTCAGCACCCGCAGTCGCATCGAGAAACTCGGGGTCAAGGCCGGACAATCGGTGCTGGTGCTCGGCGTCGAGGCGGACTGCCAGTTCATGGACGAGCTGCGCGCCCAGGGCGCGGTGGTCAAGACCGGCGGCAACAAGCCGATGGACATGATCTTCGCGCTCTTCCGCCACCGCAACGATCTGCGTCGGCTGCGCTCGCTGGTGTCCAGATTGAAGCCCGACGGCGTGTTGTGGACCCTCCGCCCCAAGGGTTCAGCCGATCTCAAGGAAGCGGAAATGATGGAGGCCGGACAGCAGGCGGGCCTGGTCGACGTGAAAGTGGTGGCCTTCTCAACCATCCTGACTGCCGAGAAATTCGTCGTCCCTGTCGCCGACCGGGCCGCGCACGACCGCCGCAATGGACCGCGGACGACCTAATACTGACCCCTCGAGGACTAAGCGGAGTCACCGCGCTACCTCTTCTGGCGCTGAGTGCGCCAATTTTCCCGGCACGCAGCGTGTAACAGCCATGAGAGACATGAGCGAGTTCAATGAGCGTCTGCTCAACGAGTTGGTCGACGCCGTCAAGGAAATCGTCCACAAGGAGGAGTCGGCGAGGCTCCGGGACGTCTACCTCATCGGCGATATCGAAAAGGACACGGCTCGCATCGCCATCGAGAAAATTCGAGAACTGGCGAACGCGAACCGGAGGCCGATCACTGTCTATGTGAACAGCGCCGGTGGCAATGTCACTGACGGCCTGGCGATCCACGACGTCATCCAACACCTGGTCGCCACCGGCATCGAGGTCACCATCATCGTCCAGGGGATGGCGTATTCGATGGGCTCGGTCGTCCTTCAGGCCGCCAGCCCAGGCCGGCGGCTGGCCTACCCGCATTCATGGATCATGATTCACGAACCGGCCAAGTGGGCGGGGTGGCAGTCGACCACTGCGGCCGCACAACACCTCGACCGGCTTAAGCAAATGCAGACACAGATCTACCGGATCATGGCGGAACGGTCGGGCAAGCCGCTGCGGCAGATCATTCGAGACACCAAGCGGGTGGACTTCTACCTCGACGCCTGGAACGCGAAGGAGTACGGCTTGATCGACGCCGTGCTTGGCGTGTCTACGGCGCCCGCGGCCGACAAGGACGCGGCGGAGGATCCGGCCGGTGACGATGCCCCGCCGGTTGAGCTGACGATTCACGGGCGCGGCGCCACATGAAGAACGGCTCAGGCCCTTATCCATTCCCGACAGTTGCGGTGCCGGCGCGTCACTTCGCCGCGCTGACCTCCGTCGTGATTGTATTTATTGCGCATCGCGTGTCGGGCACCGTTGTCGATGAAGGCGGCCTCTTCCTGCTCTTGAGTATCGTGGTGCTGGGAAGTGCCTGGTTTGCGGGTACCGGCAGCGCGCTCGCCGTCACGGTTTTTGGCGCCGTGCTTGGGTCCCTTGTCTCCAAGACGGCCGGCGCGCCCTCCGTGCACACCCACCTGGCGTTGTTCGTTGGACAGGGTCTGTTGTTGACCGCACTCGTCGCGGAGTTGCGGCGGTCACGACAGGCCGCGGAGCGGGAGGCAGGGCTGGCGCACGCCGCGCGGGCAGAGTCGGAAGCGGCCAGCCGGATGAAGGACGAGTTCCTCGGCACAATCTCGCACGAACTGCGCACGCCGCTCAACGCCGTGCTCGGCTGGCTGCCCTTGATGAAGACCGGCAAGCGCGATGCGGGCACGCAGCAGCGTGGCTTCGAGTCCGGCGTACGCAACGTCCGGCTGCCGGCGCAGCTGACGGGCGATCTGCTCGGCGTGTCCAAGGCG
>JANPCT010000657.1:0-6125 GCA_031431095.1 Acidobacteriota bacterium
GAACCCGCGCACGTCGGCGACGCCGACGTCGTGGTGACCTCGTCGGCCATCAGCGCCGCCAACCCCGAGGTCGAAGAAGCCCGCCGCCGCAGGATCCCCGTCATTCCGCGCGCCGAAATGCTGGCCGAGCTGATGCGTCTCCGCTACGGCATCGCGATTGCCGGGGCGCACGGCAAGACGACGACGACGTCGATGGTGGCGCTGGTGCTGGAGCGCGCCGGAATGGATCCGACCGCGGTGATCGGCGGGCGCTTGAGCGCGTTCGGCAGCAATGCGCGGCTCGGCGGCGGCGACTACATGGTGGTCGAGGCCGACGAGAGCGATCGCTCGTTCCTCAAGCTGACACCGGCCATCGCCGTGATCACGAACATCGATCACGAGCACATGGAAAGCTACGGCAGCTGGGAGGGTCTCCAGCAGGCCTTCGTGGATTTCGCCAACAAGGTGCCCTTCTACGGCACGGTGATCGCGTGTGTCGACGATGGTCCGGTCCGCAGCCTGTTGCCGAGGATGACCCGGCGCATCGTCACCTACGGTCCGGAGGACAGCGGCGCAACGGTGACGGCCCGCAACGTCACACTCGAGGCGTTCGGCTCCCGCTGCCAGGTGTGGCACGCGCCGGGCGAAGGTCGCATCTCCGAGCTTGGCACGCTGCCGCTCAAGGTCCCTGGCCGTCACAACTTGATGAACGCGCTTGCGGCGGTTGCCGTCGGCCTCGAGGTGGGCGTCCCATTCGCGAAGATCGCCGCCGGCTTCGAGGACTTTCACGGTGCCGAGCGGCGCTTCGAGCTGCGGGGCGAAGCACGCGGCGTGATGGTCGTGGACGACTACGGCCATCACCCCACGGAGATTGCTGCGGTAATCGCGGCCGCCCGCAGCGGAATCGAACGGCGCGTGGTCGTCGTCTTTCAGCCGCATCGTTACACCCGGACGCGGGATCTGCTCGACGCGTTCGGTGAAGCCCTCGCGGGCGCGGACGAGATCGTCCTGACCGACATCTACGCTGCCGGCGAGGCGCCGATCGCCGGCGCCACCGCGGAAGCCGTGGAAGCCGCCGTGCGCAGGAGCGGCCGTCCCGTGCGTCTGGTGAAGGCACTCGACGACATTCCGGCGGCGGTTGCCGCGCTGGCGCGGCCCAACGATCTGGTGATCACGCTCGGCGCCGGTTCGATTGGCACGATGCCGGATCGCATTCTCGACGCGTTGAAGAACGCTCCCGCGGCGGCGGGAGGGGCGCGAACATGAGCGTCAAGGCGCCCGCCGAAAAAAATTTCCGGCGCGCCAAGGTTCGCCCCGGCGCCAGGAAGGGCGGCTGGGCAGCGGCGTGGTTGACCTGGCGCATGGGACGGTGGGGACTCGCCGCCATGGTGGTGCTCTACTCGGCTTACCGTGGAACCAACCTCGTGCTGCAGGCCTCGGGCCTCCAGGTCCGCCGCATCACCGTACATGGCAACGTTCGGCTGTCGAGCGGCGAGGTCCAGGCGATCGTCGACGGCCTGCGCGGCGCCAACATTCTCACCGCGGATCTTCGCGGCTACCGCCACCGCCTGATGGAATCCCCCTGGGTCGCCGACGTGGCGCTGCGTCGCGTGCTGCCGTCGACGGTGGAAGTGTTCGTGTCGGAGCGGCGGCCGATGGGGCTCTGCCGCCTCGGCAGCGCGCTCTACCTCGTCGACCCGGGCGGCACGCTCATCGACGAATTCGGACCCCAGTACGCGGAGTTCGACCTCCCGATCATCGACGGCCTGGTCAGCTCGCCGAACAGCGGCCGCCCCTCGATTGACGAATCGCGCGCCGAGCTGGCCGGGCGCGTCATCGACGCCTTGTCGGCGCGCAAGGACATCGCTCAGCGCATCTCGCAGATCGACGTTCGTGACGCGCACGACGCCGTCATCCTCCTCCAGGACGACGCGGCGCTGCTGCACCTGGGTGAAGAGCGGTTCCTGGAACGCGTGCAGTCGTACGTGGACCTCGCGCCGACGCTCCGCCAGAGCGTGCCGAACATCGATTACGTCGATCTTCGCTTCGAGGAGCGCCTCTACGTGCGCCCGGCGTCGGTGCGGAAGTAGTGCAGGCCGTCGGGCCTGCCAAAGGAGAACCCTGTGGCTCGTAAGGAACGATACCTGGTCGGCCTCGACGTCGGCACCTCGAAGATCGCCGCGATCGTCGGGGAGATGACCGACGGCGGCGGGCTCGACATCATCGGGCTCGGCCTGGCGGAGTCGAAGGGCATCCGCCGCGGCGTGGTGGTGAACCTGGAGGCCGCGGTCGAGTCGATCAAAAAAGCGCTCGACGAAGCCGAGCTGACCGCCGGCGTCGAAATCGACTCGGTCCATCTCGGACTCTCGGGGGCCCACGTCAAGGCCTTCAACAGCCGCGGTGTCGTGGCGGTCGCGGGCAAGAACCGCGAGATCACGCGGGAGGACGTGCGCCGCGCCATCGACGCCGCGAAGGCGGTCGCGCTGCCGAGCGGCCGCGAGATCCTTCATGTGTTGCCACAGGATTTCGTCGTCGACGAACAGGACGGGATCGGCGCACCGGTGGGGATGACGGGCACGCGCCTGGAGGTCAACGTCCACGTCGTCACCGGCAGCGCCTCCTCCACGCAGAACATCGTCGCCTGCGTGAACCGCGCCGGCGTCGCGGTGCTCGACACCGTCCTCGAACAGCTCGCCGCCAGCGAAGCCGTGCTGACCGAGGACGAGAAGCAGCTCGGCGTCGCGCTTGTCGACATCGGCGGCGGCACGACCGACTTTGCGATCTTCGAGCGTGGCAGCATCTGGCATACGGGCGTCGTCGCCGTCGGCGGCGATCACTTCACCAACGACATCGCCGTCGGCCTGCGGACGCCAATCCCGGACGCGGAAAGGATCAAGCGCCGCTGCGGCTGCGCGCTGTCGGCCATGGTCGGCGAGGACGAGACCATGGACGTGCCGAGCGTCGGCGGGCGCAAGTCGCGGGTGATGTCGCGGCGCATCCTGTCCGAGATCCTGCAGCCGAGGTCAGAGGAGATCTTCCACCTGTTGTGGGACGAGATCCGGCGCGGCGGTTATGAGAAGTCCCTCAACTCCGGAATCGTCCTCACCGGCGGCGGCGCCATGCTCGAGGGCATGGCCGAGATCGCCGAACAGATTTTCGACCTGCCAATCCGCCGCGGTGTTCCCGCCGGCGTCGGCGGTCTTGCCGACCATGTCAACAATCCAAGTTTCGCCACGGCGGTGGGCCTCGTGATGTACGCGCACAGAAATCATGTCGGAGGAGTCGCCCGGCCCATCGGGGCGGGCGCATTCGGGCGCGTGGCCGGACGGCTGCGCGGCCTGTTCAAGGAATTTTTCTGATGGAAGGGGGGCGGATGGCTGATCAGGTTGCGTCCACATTGCGATTGAAGCTCGACGAAGAAGGCCGGACGGGCGCCAGGATCAAGGTCGTGGGCGTCGGCGGCGGCGGCAGCAACGCCGTCAACCGGATGGTGCAGGCAGGCCTCGAAGGTGTCGAATTCATCGTGGCGAACACCGACCTGCAGGCGCTGAAACTGAACGCGGCGCCGAACAAGATCCAGATCGGCGGCAAGCTGACGAAAGGACTCGGCGCCGGCGCCGATCCGAACGTCGGCCGGCAGGCGGCGCTGGAGGACACCGACAAGCTGATCGAGGCACTCGACGGGGCCGACATGGTCTTCGTCACGACGGGACTCGGCGGCGGCACCGGAACCGGAGCCGCGCCGGTGATCGCCAGCCTGGCCAGCGAGCTCGGCGCGCTGACAATCGCCGTCGTCACCAAGCCGTTCCGTTTCGAAGGCAAGAAGCGGCAGACGCAAGCGGAACGCGGGCTCGAGGAACTCCGTGACTGCGTCGACACCGTCATCACCATTCCCAACGAGCGGCTCCTCGCCACCATCGCGCGCACCACCTCACTGAATGACGCCTTCACGTCGGCCGACGATGTGCTGCGGCAGGCGATACAGGGTATTTCCGATCTGATTCTCGTCCCCGGCCTGATCAACCTCGACTTCGCTGACGTCAAGACCATCATGGCGGGCATGGGCATCGCCATCATGGGGACCGGCATCGGCGAAGGCGACAACCGCGCCATGGACGCGGCCAATGCCGCGATCTCCAGCCCGCTGCTCGAAGATGCGTCGGTGAGAGGCGCACGCGGCGTCATCATCAACGTCACCGGCGGATCCGACCTGTCGCTGATCGAAGTCAGTGAGGCTTCGGCCATCATCCAGGAAGCGGCGCACGAGGACGCCAACATCATCTTCGGCGCCGTCGTCGATCCGAAGATGGAGGGCAAGGTGAAGATCACGGTCATCGCCACCGGGTTCGACCGCGTCGGAGCGGTTCGCCAGCCGAGCGCCTCGGCGGCGCTGACGCCCGTGGATCTCCATTCGTACACCGCCTATCAGGCGATGGAAAAGGTCGCGGCCTCGGGCGGCGGCTCGCGAATGACCGTGAACCGCCGGCCGGTGCTGGAAATGCCATCGAGCCACACCGCGACTTCACCCGTGGCGGTCGAGAACATCAGCCCGGGGGCCGAGTTCGAGCCCGTATCCTCGCCGCTCGACGTTCCCGCCTTCCTCAGACGGCGGCAGGAAGCCTGAGGCGGACGGAGGGGTCGTCGCTCCTGGACCCGGTGCGGCCGTAGCCTCCGGCGCGGCGCGGCCGCGCGAGCGGGCGTGGTACACTATGTAGATCCACGGGATACGCGAGCGACGTCGTTTCAGCTCGGTCTCGCGGATTGTCGGCACCTGAACCATATGGCACGCTCCCAGGCCCGCGAGGCCAACGGGGCCGCGGGCGACGTCCTCTCACGCGAAGTCGGCTACATCCGGAAACCGCACGGCGGCCGGCTCCGCGTCGCGCTCGCGTTCCCGAACACGTACTTCGTCGGAATGTCCAACCTGGGCTTCCAGACCGTCTACCGGCTCTTCAACGAGCTGGACGATGTCGTGTGCGAGCGTGTGTTCCTGCCCGGGCGCCAGGAGCTCGCCGCGCAGATCGCGTCGGGCAAGCCGCTTCGCACCGTCGAGTCCGACACGCCGGTCCGCGACTTCGACGTCATCGCCTTCTCCGTCTCCTTCGAGTGGGACTACACCAACGTCGTCTCCATGCTGCGCCTGGCGGGCGTGCCGGTCCGCGCCGAGGCGCGCACCAAACACGATCCCCTGGTCGTGATCGGCGGCGCGGTGACGTTCGTGAACCCGGAGCCGCTGGCGCCGTTCGCCGACGTGATCACCGCGGGCGAGGGGGAAGTGCTCATCCCCGCGCTGATGCGCGCCATCGGCGACGCGTCGGACCGCCAGGACCTCTACCACCGGCTCGCGGCCGAGCGGGGGATGTACATCCCGTCGTTCTACGACGTCCGCTACGCGGCCGACGGCACGATCGCGGCATTCGAACCGCGGCCCGGCACCGGCGCGCCGCCGGTCGTGAAAAAAGCTGCGGTGAAGAGTACGGATCACCTCGATCCTCCGTCGACGATGGTGTTCACGCCCGATACTGAGTTCGGCTCGCGGTTCCTGATCGAAGTCGTGCGCGGCTGCGCGAACCTGTGCCGCTTCTGCTGGGCGGGCTACAACTACCTGCCCGTCCGCCCGTTTCCGGCCGACCGGATCCTGGAGCTGGCGCGCGCGGCGCGGGTGCACGCGAACCGCGTCGGACTGGTGTCGATCGCCCTGTGCGACCACCCGGAGATCGATCGGATCCTGTCGGGTCTGTTGGAGATGGGCTACTCGATCAGCCCGGCCTCCCTGCGCCTGGACGACCTCACCGAGTCGATCGTCGGCAAGCTGCACGCGAGCGGCGAGCGGTCGATCACGATCGCGCCGGAGACGGGCTCGGATCGCCTGCGGCGCGTGATCAACAAGACGGTGACCAACGCCGAGATCCTCGAGAAGACCGACCTGATCTTCGCGAACGGCATCGACAACCTGAAGCTCTATTACATGATCGGCCTCCCGACTGAAACGGACGAAGACCTGGAGGCCATCCGCGAGCTGACCGGGCAGATGCGCGACATCATGATGGGCCACGCCAAGCCAAAGGGCCGCGTCGGCCGCGTCGTCGCCAGCGTCAATCCGCTCATCCCGAAGCCCGGGACGGCCTACCAGTGGCTGCCCATGG
>JANPCT010000658.1:0-1962 GCA_031431095.1 Acidobacteriota bacterium
CGGCCCGTCATGCGCGCTCTCGACGGCGAACCCCTCGGCCCGAAAAATCGCGGCCACGAGCCGGCAGCTCGGTTCGTCGTCGTCGATCACGAGAAGATGGTTCATCGCTGTTTCTGCAGGCCGGACTATGGGATGCCCACCATGGTGCGGGCTGGCGAACTATGGCGACCATACCATAGCGCACCCTCCGCCCCTGTTTGCGCTGACCTCTAAGTCGCGTGTGCGCAGAAGGTTCCTGCAAACCGCCGCGATGGACCAGTTGGCCGCCGTCTCGCACTACACGGGGGCATGCAAGTCACGGCGACGACTGTCGAGAGCGTCACGACGGCCGAGCCGCCGCCCCCCGAAATCCTGGACGCGCTCTTCAAGAACTCCACGTGCGAGGTGGTCTGGTCGGGGCTACTGGGTGGCGCCGCGGTATGGGTCAGCGCCAGTTGCGACCGGGTGACCGGCTTCAGTGTTGCGGACATGCTGTCGGCGCCGGGCAACATCTGGCTCGATCGGGCCCACCCGGCCGATGCGGCACGAATCGCCGACGCCTACCGGACGCTTGGCACCAGCGGCACTGCCGTGGACGTGGAGTATCGCTGGCAACGGCGCGACCAGACGTGGATCTGGTTACGCGGCCATGCGGTCCTTCGCGGCGGCTCCGACGCGCCCATCGTGGACGCCTTCTTTGTCGACGTCAGCACCCAGAAGCGCCTCGAGGAGCAGGTTCGCCAACTGCAGAAGGTCGAGGCAATCGGCCAGTTCACGGGCGGGATCGCCCACGACTTCAATAATCTCCTTGCCGTCATTCTCGCGAACGCCACGCTGCTCCTGGATGCGCTGCATGGGGGAGATGCCAGACGCGCCGACGCGGAAGCGATCGTGGACGCGGCGAACCGCGCCGCCGAGCTCACGAAGCAACTCCTCGCGTTCAACCGCAAGCACCTCTTTGAACCGCGGGTGCTCGATCTGAACGACCTCGTCACCAACGCCGAAAGGATGCTCCGCCGCGTCCTCAGCGAAGACGTGGATCTCACGATCGCGACCGGGCCCAGGCTCGGCCACATCCGGGCGGATGCGACGCTGATCGAACAGGTGCTCATGAACCTGGTGCTGAACGCGCGCGACGCCATGCCGCACGGCGGCAAGCTGTCGATTCAGACATCTGCCGCGACCGCGGGGCGCGTTCAGCTCACCGTCAGCGACACTGGTTGCGGGATGGACGCCGAGACGCGGCGGCGCGTCTTCGAGCCGTACTTCACCACCAAGGAATCGGGGCGCGGCACGGGACTCGGTTTGTCCACCTGTCTCGGCGTCGTCAAACAGGCGGGCGGCACCATTCAGGTCTACAGCGAACCGGGGAGGGGCTCGCTGTTCGAGGTCCTGCTGCCCGCGGTGCGGGAGCTGCCGCGGGTCGATTCCCCTACGCCGGTGACGCGGGCCGATTACGCGGGTACGGAAACGATTCTGGTCGTCGAAGACGAAGCGGCCGTGCGCTCTCTCGTGGAACGGATGCTCAGCCGACTGGGTTACCGCGTGATATGCGCGCGTGACGGCCAGGAGGCGTTCGCCATCCTCCACTCGGCCGACGGTCCCATCGACCTGGTCCTGTGCGACGTCGTCATGCCGGACCTCGCGGGTCCCGCAGTCGTCGCCCGCGTTCAGACGTGGTCGCCGCGCACGCGCGCCTTGTTCATGTCCGGCCACACCACCCATTTCCTCGTCAAGGACGGCACGCTTCAGGAAGGGCACGCCTTCATCCGCAAGCCCTTCGTGCCCTCGGCGCTCGCCGTGAAGATTCGTGAGGTTCTCGATGCTTAAGCAGGTCTCGATCGCACCGCAGTTTTCTGGTGTCGGCCACGCGGGATTTCCCGCCATGCTGATCGATCGCGGGTTGATCTCGCGGAGCGATCTGGTCGTGGCGCGCCAGCATGCCGTGCACGAGCACATCGAGCTCGCCGACGCGTTCGTCGC
>JANPCT010000659.1:0-8289 GCA_031431095.1 Acidobacteriota bacterium
GATCTTCCGCCTCAAGGCGGAAACTACGGAGTTTAGCGGACTGATCGTCCGCCTCAAGGCGGAAACTACGGAGTTAAGAGGAATGATCGTCCGCCTGAAGGCGGAAACTACGGAGTTTAGCGGACTGATCGTCCGCCTCAAGGCGGCAACGAGGGTTCCAGGGACGGCGGAGGAGCGACGTGATGACGATTTGTCGAATCGCAGCTGGCGTCCTCGCCGTCGGCATCTTTCTCACGCACGCGGGTTGCGGTGGCTCGAAGAGCCCGGCTTCGCCCACCGCTCCGGGCGTCCCGTCAGCGACGTCCGGCCTGCAGGCCGAACCCTTGCGCAACGCCGCGGCGGCATCGGGAAAACTGGTGGGTGCCGCGGTCAAGTCAAGTCTGCTCACCGACGGCCGTTACGCCGGGGTGCTCGCGCGTCATTTCAACTACCTGACCGCCGAGTTCGAGATGAAGTGGGATGCCATCGAGCGCGCGAGAGGCAGCAACGACTTCAGGGCGGGCGATGCGATCGTCGCGTTCGGCCAGGCGTACGGCATGAAGATCAAGGGTCACGCGCTCATCTGGCACGGCTCGACGCCGGGCTGGCTCGGGGCGCTGCCCGTGACGGACTTTCGCGCGGCGTTCGAAAACCACATCCGAACCGTTGGCGAACACTTTCGCGGACGCGTCGTCGCGTGGGACGTCGTCAATGAAGCCATCGCCGACGACGGGTCGCTGAGAGACAGCGTCTTCCGTCAGAAGCTCGGCGATCAGTACATCGCCGACGCCTTTCGCCTGGCCAGGCAGGCAGATCCTGAAGCGCTGCTCTTCTACAACGACTACGGCGGCGAAGGGCTGACCGTGAAAGCGGATCGGATCTACAGCCTCGTGCAGGGACTGCGCGCGCAGGGCGTGCCGATCGACGGCGTCGGCCTGCAGATGCACGTGAATGCCGCCAGCCGGCCGAGCGACGCCAGCATTACCGCGAACGTCCGCCGTCTGGCCGGGCTCGGGTTGCTGGTCAACATCAGCGAAATGGACGTCCGCATCCGCGACGTGCCGGGCACGACACCGACGCGCCTCGACACCCAGAAGTCCGTTTACCATGCGATCGTCGGCATCTGCGTCGCCGAGCCGCGGTGCGACGGAGTGACGTTGTGGGGTTTCACGGATGCGCATTCCTGGATCGATGCCCAGTTCGGCGCCGATGATCCGCTGATCTTCGACGAACAGTACGCCGTCAAGCCGGCCTACTACGGCGTCCTCGACGCGCTCTGGCGTCGATGACGTACTAAGCTTCCGCCTGAAGGCTTCCGCCTGAAGAATTCCGCCTGAAGGCGGAAACTACAGAACAGGCGGAAACTACAGAATTCCCAATCGAGCGCCCTCCATGGCGCGTATGATCGGCACCATATGCCCTCGTTTCCAGGGAGGCTCTCCGTTTCGGCCGGCGTGGCTGCCGTCCTGGTGGCCACGGGTTACGCCTTCACGGTGCATGCGCGGCAGCCCTTTGTCCCTCCACCGACCGCGAGCGACGCCGCGCCCCGCTCGCTCGTTGACGAGTACTGCCTGTCGTGCCACGACTCGGACAAGAAGAAGGGCGGCCTCGCGCTCGACACCATCACCGCGGACGATGTGACCCGGCATCCCGATGTGTGGGAGAAGGTGGTGCGGAAACTCCGCGCGCGCCAGATGCCACCTATTGGGAAGGATAGGCCGGACGAGGCCACCTACGATGCGGTGGTCGCATCCCTGGAGACGTCGCTCGACCGGGCCGCGTCGGCGCATCCATCTCCCGGCCGCACCTCGACGATCCGGCGGCTGACGCGAACCGAATACCAGAACGCCGTCCGAGACCTGCTCGGATTCGAGGGGAACGTCGCCGCCCTGCTGCCGGCCGACGAGTCCAGTTATGGCTTCGACAATGTGACGGTCGGCGACCTGTCGCCGACGCTGCTGGATCGGTACGTGTCGGCCGCCGAGAAGATCAGCCGGCAGGCGATCGGGCGGCCCACGCGGTCTCCGGGAGGCGAGACCATCAGGGTTCCCGCGGACCTGACGCAGGAGGAACACGTCGACGGCCTGCCCGTCGGCACGCGCGGCGGGGCGGTGGTTCCCTACGCGTTTCCGCAGGACGGCGAGTACGAGATCCAGATCCGGCTGACGCGGGATCGCGACGAGCACGTCGAGGGACTGAGCGAGGCCCACGACCTCGAGCTGCTCGTGGACAAGGAGCGGGTGCAGCTGTTCACGGTCAAGCCGCCGGTGCGCGAGCCAGGAGCCGCCGACACCGACCAGCCGTCACACGCGAAGGTCGACCAGCAGCTGCACGTCCGTGTGCCGGTGACCGCCGGTCCGCACGTGATCGGCGTGGCGTTTCCCAAGAAGCCATCGGTGCTGCTCGAGACCCCGCGTCAGCCCTACCAGACACACTTCAATTCGTACCGCCATCCGCGGATCCAGCCGGCCATCTACTCGGTCTCGATCATCGGGCCGTATGGCGCGAGAGGGGCCGGCGACACGCCCAGCCGTCGGCGGATTTTCGGATCCACACCGGGCCGCCCGGCCAGGCAGATTCTGGCGTCGCTGATGCGGCGCGCCTACCGCCGTCCCGTCACTGACGCGGATCTGAGAGGGCCCCTCGGTTTGTTTGCGCAGGCGAAGGCGGACGGAGGGTTCGAGGCAGGTATCGAGATGGCCCTGTCGGCCGTGCTGGTGAGCCCGGAGTTCCTGTTCCGCGTCGAGCGCGATCCCGCCGGCATCCCGGCGAACACCGCCTATCGCGTCAGCGATCTGGAGCTCGCCTCGCGGCTGTCGTTCTTTCTCTGGAGCAGCATTCCGGACGAGGACCTGCTCGGCCTGGCGGCGGCCGGCCGGCTGCACGAGCCCGCCGTGCTCGACCGTCAGGTCCGCCGCATGCTGGCGGACGGACGCTCGAGCGCGCTGGTCAGCAACTTCGCGGCGCAGTGGCTGCATCTGCGCAATCTCGACTCGATCACGCCGGACATGCGTCTCTTCCCGGACTTCGACGACAACCTCCGGCAGGCCATGCGCCTCGAGACGGAGCGCTTTTTTGAGAGCGTCCTGCGCGAGGATCGAAGTGCGCTCGATCTGCTGCATGCCAACTACACGTTCCTCAACGAACGCCTCGCGAAGCACTACGGCATTCCTCACGTCTACGGCAGCCGCTTTCGCCGCGTCACGCTCGACGAGGGCACCTGGCGCGGCGGACTGCTCCGCCAGGCCAGCATCCTGACAGTCACTTCGTACGCGACCCGGACCTCGCCCGTGCTGCGCGGTAAGTTCATCCTCGACAACCTGATGGGCGTCCCTCCCCCGCCGCCCCTTCCGGACGTGCCGGCGCTGAAGGACAACACCGTCGACGGCCATCTCGCGGTGCGCCAGCGTCTGTCCGAGCACCGCAGCAACGCCGCCTGCGCCGGCTGTCACAACCTGATGGATCCGCTCGGTCTCTCGCTCGAGAAGTTCGACGCCATCGGCCGGCGGCGCGGCAGCGAGGCCGGCGCGCCCATCGACGCCTCCGGCGGCGCTCCCGACGGCAGCAAGTTCGCCGACGTCAAGGGGCTCGAAGCGGCGCTGCTGCGGCGCCCGGAGCTCTTTGCCGGTACGTTGACCGAACGGCTTCTGACCTACGCCCTCGGGCGCGGCGTCGAGTACTACGATGCCCCGGCGACGCGGGCCATCGTCCGGCACGCCCGATCGCAGAACTACCGCATGTCCTCGATCATTCTCGGAGTCGTGAAGAGCCCGCCGTTTCAAATGAGGAAGTCACGATGATCATCACGAAGAAGGCGCTGCCGCGGCGGACGTTCCTGCGGGGGATGGGCGCGGCGGTGGCGCTGCCGCTGCTCGACGCCATGGTCCCGTCCATGACCGCGCTCGCCAGCACCGCGGCCGCGCCGGTGCGCCGCCTCGGCTTCGTCTACATGCCCATGGGATGCGATCTTCCGCGCTGGACGCCGCCGGGAAGCGGCCTGACGGAACTCTCCCCGTCGCTCCAGTCGCTGCGCCCCTTTGTCGACCAGCTCACCGTCATCTCCAACCTGGAGCTGAAGAACGCCTACCCCGGCACGCACGCGACATCGAACGCCGCGTTCCTGAGCGCGGCCCGGGCGAAATGGACGGAGAGTACGGACTACTACCTGGGGACGACGGTCGATCAGATCGCCGCGCAGCAGATCGGCAGCCAGACGCTGCTGCCGTCGCTGGAGCTGTCGATGGACCTGCTCCAGACCGTCGGGCAGTGCGACAACGGCTACGCCTGTGTCTATCAGAACAATCTCGCGTGGTCCTCTCCGACGACGCCGCTGCCGGCGGAAGCGCACCCGCGCGTCGTCTTCGAGCGGCTGTTCGGCGAGGGTGGCAGCGCGGCGGACCGGCGCGCCGCACTCAAGCGGAAAGCCAGCCTGCTGGACTGGGTTCGTGAAGACATCACGCGCCTGCAGAACAAGCTGGGACCGGAGGACCGCGCCCGGGTTGGCCAGTATCTCGAGACCGTCCGCGAAGTCGAGCGCCGCATCCAGAAAGCCGAAGCCGGGACGCCGGACGACCAGATGCCCGATCTCGATCGGCCTGCGGGCGTGCCGGCCGCCTACGCCGACCACGCGCGGTTGATGTTCGACCTGCAGGCTCTGGCGCTGCAGGCGGACGTCACCCGGGTCATCACCTTCCAGCTCGCGCGCGAGACGAGCAACCGCACCTATCCCGAAATCGGCGTGCCGGATCCGCATCATCCGCTCACGCACCACGGGAACGACGCGGAGAAGATCACGAAGATGCAGAAGATCAACGCGTTCCACGTGTCGTTGTTCGCGTATTACCTGGAGAAGCTCCGATCCACGCCCGACGGCGACGGCAACCTGCTGGACCACTCGCTCGTGCTCTACGGCAGCGGCATGGGCAATCCCAACATCCACGACCACGTCAACCTCCCGATCGTGGTCGCCGGCGGCGCGGCCGGCCGGGTCAAGGGGGGACGGCACATCCGCTACGCCGAGCCCACGCCGCTCGCCAATCTCCACTTGACGCTGCTCGAGCGCGCCGGCGTCCGCATGGACGCGTTCGCCGACAGCCAGGGCAAAGTCGATGAACTGTTGTCGCTGTAGTGTCCGGGGGGGGCCCACTCCCAAGCCTGTAGCTTCCGCCTTGAAGCGGAACATTCTGTTTCTCCTCCTCGCCGCCGCGAGCCTGCGGGCGACACCCGTGCGCGCGCCGCTGGCCGACGCGGCCGAGAAGCTCGATCGCCCGAGAGTTCGCGCGCTCCTGATCCAGCACGCCGACGTGAACACACCTCAGCCCGATGGGATGACGGCGCTCCACTGGGCGACCTACCAGGACGATCTCGATCTCACCACGCTGCTGGTCCGGGCCGGCGCCAGGGTAACGGTCGCGAGCCGCTATGGCGTCACGCCGCTGTCGCTCGCCTGCGCGAATGGCAACGGCGCGATCGTCGAGCTGTTGTTGAAGGCCGGCGCCGACGCCAACGCCGCCCTGCCGGGCGGCGAGACGCCGCTGATGACGGCCGCCCGCACCGGCGCGCCCGCCGGGGTGACGGCGCTCCTGTCGCACGGCGCGAAGGTGGACCTCAAGGACGACCGGCGCGGGCAGACGGCGCTGATGTGGGCCGCGGCCGAAGGGCACGCCGCCATCGTCCAGGATCTGATCGAAGGCGGCGCCGACATCCGCATCCGCCTCGCGTCCGGTTTCACGCCCCTCCTCTTTGCCGTCCGCGAAGGTCGTCTCGACGTCGTCCGCGTCCTGCTGAAGGCCGGCGCGGACGTCAACGAGACGATTCCGGTCGACGGCGCGCGACGGCGCGGCTACGGCGGAGGGTTGCCGCCGATCGGCGCGACGCCGCTGCTCATCGCCATCAAGAACGGGCACTTCGAGCTGGCGGCGGCGCTGCTGGATGCCGGCGCCAATCCGAACGCCGATCTCCCCGGCTATACCGTCCTTCACGCGCTCACCGCCGTGCGCAAGCCGGGCGTCGGCGACAACGATCCGCCGCCGGACGGATCCGGGAACATGAGCAGCATCGAGCTCGTGAAGAAACTCGCGGCGCGTGGCGCGAACCTGAACGCGCGGATGACGAAGAAGGGGAACCTGAACAACACGCGTCTCAACGAGATCGGCGCGACGCCGTTCATGCTCGCCGCGAACACGTGCGACGCCGAGTTGATGCGGACCCTGGCGGCGCTGGGTGCCGATCCGCTTCTGACGAATGTCGACAACACCACGCCGTTGATGGCCGCCGCCGGGCTGGCCTCGCGCTCGCCGGGCGAGGATCCCGGAACGGAAAGTGAAACAGTGGAGGCCGTGCAGGCCGCGCTGGATCTCGGCGCGGATATCAACGCCATCGACAAGAACGGCGAAACCGCGATGCACGCGGCCGCCTACAAGAACCTGCCCAAGGTCGTGAAGTTCCTCGCGGCCAAGGGCGCTGCGATCGCCATCTGGAACAAGGACGACAGGTTCGGCTGGACACCGCTGGCGATCGCCGTCGGCTACCGGTTCGGGAATTTCAAGCCGTCACCCGAGACGGAGGCCGCCGTACGAGAAGTAATGATCGCGGCCGGCGTGACGCCCCCCAAGACCGTCGTCGGCAAGACCCAGCAGATTTATTAGGGACGAGCCGGTGGCATGGCGTGGCAGCCGCTGTCGCGCGTTCCTCAACCGTTCCGGATCGCCGCCACAAGACCTGACGGTTCATTCGCGCGAAAGCGCAACGTCCATCCACATCGGGACATCGCTTCGGCCACGATCGCAAGACCAATTCCCTGACCATCCGGCCGTCGTGATCGTGCGGCATCACCGCGGAAGCGGCGCGTCGCCAGGTGCGGCAGTTCGTTCGACTTCACGCCCGGCCCATCGTCTGCCACGGTAAGGCGGAAGCCGCCCTGTGTGTCAGTCCGATCAAGGACGACCGCCACATGACCACCCGGCCGGTTGTAACGCACGGCGTTGTCCACAAGATTGCTGATGGCCTGCTCGACCAGCGTGGGGTCCGCGTCCACGAACATACCGCCCTCGGGCACCGCGAAGTTCACCTCGACACCAGCGGCGCGGGCCAGGGGAGTCAGTCGTGCCACCACACGGTCGACGATGGCACCGCCATCAGGGCCACCGCGCCCTTGGCCGCCTCGTCCTCCTCGGGGAGAAGGGGACGCGGGCAAGCCCCCTTCGGCCTCGCAACGCGAGATGATTCCGCCGCCGAGTTCAGCCGAGAGATATCGCTCCATCGAGTCTTCCATGCCGCCGGAGCGATAGCGTTCGGCGACAAAGTACAGAGCGACGGTCAGCGGCACAGCGACAGCAAGCGTGGTGGCGAGGAGCCGTTGTCGCAGCGTCACTTGGCCGCGCTGATGGACGCGCGGCGCCGCCGGCGCGTGTGCGGCTCGCGCCACGCCTACCCATGGTTCTCGTCGGACAGGTTCTTGAAACCGAACGCGTAACGTATACGATGACACGACCATGAGCATCAAGCGGCTGCCGATCGTGCTGGCTTTGTTCCTGCTCGCCACCGGGGTGCCGGCGGTCGCGACCTTCTACACCGACTGGCTCTGGTTCAAGGAAGTCGGCTACGAGCAGGTGTTCCTCCGGTCCCTCAGCGCTCAGTCCCTGGTCACCGCGATTTCCGGCCTTGTCGTCTTCGCGCTGCTCTCGGGCAATCTGAGGGTTGCGCTGCGATCCCTGCGGCCGCGCTCGTTTCTTGTGGCGACACCGCAGGGTCCGCAGACCATCATGGTCAACCCGTCGAGCATTCGTCCCCTGGCGCTCGCCGCCCTCGGCATCGTCTCGCTTCTCGCCGCGATCTACGCCGGCAGCCGGTGGGAAACGTGGCTCTACTTCCTGAACGCCACGCCATTTGGCAGGACGGATCCGATCCTCGGGCGCGACATCGGGTTCTACGTGTTCACGCTGCCGCTGCTCGAGATGATCCACGGCCTGCTGTTCCTGGTCGCCTGCCTGATGGCGGTGGTGGCGGTCGCAACCTACGTGTTCGGCGAAGAGGTCGGATTCCGCCCCTCACACGGCGTGTTCGTGTCGCGCCGGGCGATGCGGCACCTGGGACTGCTCGCGGCGCTGCTGCTTCTCGTGATGGGGTTCGGCGCCTGGCTCCAGATCCCGCAGCTCCTGACCACAACTTCCGGGGTCGTCGCCGGCGCGACCTACGCCGATGTCCACGCCCGAATGCCGGCGCGGTGGGTGCTGGTCGGCGCCTCGGCGCTTGGCGCCGCGCTCGTCGTCTGGCAGGCACTGACAGCGGGACGGCTGCGCACGATTGCGG